>JBDSGZ010000079.1:0-13168 GCA_039918735.1 Ginsengibacter sp. | reverse complement strand
ATTACTTAAAAAAGGCTTTATAAAAATAACGGGTGCAGGCTAAGTTTTATTTTGGCAACCTCAGCACGATATTTTAGGAGATATTTCAAGAAGTGTCAGCTGAATATTTTCGATGTTACGAATGCAGCACCAGGTGCCTTATTTTTTATACGCTTCAGAAACTCCATCAAGCAGTTGAATGAATTTCTTTACACTGGGGTCATAGCCGTAGCCTTCAGATACAAGGCGGTTTTCATTTCCATCCAGAAAAAAATAATAGGGCTGTGTATTCGCGTTGTATTTCGATACCTGTAGGTCAGTGTTTTTATCACCGAGTGTTTCTATTCTTTGATTCAGCGCGGTGGAATAATACTGCTCGCTTTTTTGAAGATCCACATTATGTACATCTATGTATAATGATACAATTACGAAATCTTCTTTTAATCGTTTCATCACCGCCGGATCGCTCCATACCTGTCCTTCCATCTTCCGGCAGTTTACACAATTAATACCCGTGAAGTCAAGCATTAACGGCTTATCCAACTTTCTCGCCGCAGCAAGTGCCTCATCGTAATCGTAATAAACCTGCATCCCATATTTCGTTACCACCTCAGGTTCGTACATCTTCATTTGCTCATAATATTTTATTGGATGGGGCGCATCTCCAATTTTAACCGTATTAGCCGGAGTAGAAATATTATTGACTGAAGCAGATGTAAAATCCTGTGTTCCCATCGGCGGCACGAATGCACTGATTCCTTTCAACGGTGCTCCCCATAATCCGGGGAACATATAGATCGCAAACGCCAGCGACGTCATTGCAAAAAATAACCTTGGGATGCTCAGGTAAGGAAGATCATAATCATTTTTAGGAAGTGTGTCATCATGATGAAACTTGATAAAACCAAGAAGGTAAATACCAAGCGTTACAAAAATTACAATCCATAAGCTAAGGAATACTTCGCGATCAAGTACCCGCCATCCCTGCGAAAGATCCGCATTTGATAAAAATTTTAAAGCGAGAGCCAACTCTAAAAAACCCAGCGTGACCTTTACCGAATTGAGCCATCCACCAGCCTTTCCTAACACGTTCAGTTTTCCCGGTGAAAAGGCAAACAACGCGAATGGAAGAGCAAGTGCCAGGGAGAAACCAAACATCCCAACGAGCGGTCCGTAATAGCTGCCTCGGGCCGCCAGCACAAGCAGGTTTCCGATGATCGGGCCAGTGCATGAGAAGGATACAACAACCAATGTAAGCGCCATGAAAAAAATAGCAACGAAACTGCCCGTGCCTGCTTTGCTATCGGCTTTCGTAGACCAGGAAGCAGGAAGCTCAATATTAAAAGCTCCAAGAAATGAAATTCCAAATATCAAAAACAAAAGAAAGAAAATGAGATTGGCAATCCAGTTTGTTGCCAGGTTGTTGAGAGCGGCAGGTCCAAAGATCACCGTGATCAAGAACCCAAGCAACGTGAATATGACGACTATAGACGTGGAATAATAAAATGCGTTGCGAATTGCTTCACTTTTGTTTTTGCTTCGTTTTGTAAAAAAACTGACAGTCACAGGTATCATCGAGTAAATGCAGGGTGTAAGTAGCGCAAGCAAACCGCCGGCAAAGGCAGTGAAAAAAATCCACCATAAAGATTGAGCACCAAGTTCTACTTTATCAGTTGTAGCTAAAAGAGTAACGACTAGTTCTGGTTGAATAAAAAATCTGAAATCCTGTTCGGCCGGCAAATATTGCTCTCCCTTTTTGTACATATAGCTTATGGATCCTTTTACCAAAAGACTAGCGGTGGGGCCTGCCTTTATCTTTTGCTGCCACACCGCCGAGTCACGGAAGTAGTGCACATTGTCTTGCACCAGGCTATCAAAGTCGTTGTGTTCCGTTGTCTTTGAAAAAAGCGAATCTATGAGTATTCCATTCACGCTCGAATCAAAATAAACATTGGAATATAAAGCATCAGAGGGTGACTTCTGAATACCAAACAATTCAACGCCAGGCGCAAGTTTGGCCTTGAGTGTAAAGAGCACTTCATCGTTATTGATGCGTTCCTTATCGAAAGAAAAATGAACCGAAGAATCTTGTGAAAATAAGTTAGTGGTAGACAGCAATCCTAGTACACAAATCAAAATCCTGGATAAGCTTCTCATTAAGGCATTTTAATTATTCAGTGCTATAGAGAATTTCTTCGTGACAGGAGGCAGGCATTGTTTGTCGTTGCAAACCATGTATTCCACCGATACATTTGCAGAAGTTTTTATTGGTGATTTCAACGTTACGAGCTGCACAAAATCAACCTTATTGGAGAATTGTTTTACATCAACTCCAAAAATTTCTTCATGTCGTTGTTCCAGTTTTCCGACTTCCTTTACTTTACCTTGCAGGTTCACAAGCGGATTTTTTACAAATTCAACTGAAGTTGGAACAGGCCCACCATCCGGGGTCGTTTGCGAGTAAATATGCCAGCCCTTCTCAAGATTCGCTGTCATGCGCACCTCAAAAGTTTTGTCCTTTATCTTTTTTGAGGACACATTCCAAGTCACAGGATTCAAAACCTGTGCTGATAAAGCTATCGAGATAAAAATAAATCCTGCTAAGAAGAATAGTCTTTTCATGGGCTTAAAATTAAAACATTTCCTGAGTAATATTTTTAAATGCAAAGTTTTACCAAGTCATTAGTAATAGCTGCCTGGCAATTGGCAGAGTAACCCTCTATCTTAATTAGCAAAATCCATTCCTTTCCGGAATATTTACAACATGGAGTCCGATAATACTAACGTGCTTGATGTAATATATGTTTTAGGGCTGAGTTCAAAAATCAACGGGAGTGAAATGAGCTTCAACTACTTTAGGCCAAGCGAAATCCATATCAGATTGAAAGTCGCCGACTAATTGGACGCCGTGCTGGAAGCGTTTTGGCGAAATACTCTACTGTCTTTATAAAAGCCAAGAGGGGAACTGCTTTTCTTCTTAATTTGAAAGTCTGTTTGGCAATGACGGATAAAAAAGGCGACCTGCGTTTTTCCCTTTGGATATTTGTAACAGGAATAATTTCATAAATTTTGGCAAGAAAATCGCCCAGCGAAAAAGGTTTTGCAAGGAAATCGGTAGCACCATATTCGTAAACAGCAGTACTCCCCATTTTCGAAAACCCTGAAAATACAAGAATCGGAATTCGCCTGGTGGTAGGGTTAGATCTTAACTTGTTGCAGATTTCGAGACCATCTACGTTTTTGATAAACACATCCGTAATTACCAGTTGCGGACGAGTCATCCTGATGTCATTTATAGCCTTTGAAGCATCAGTAAAAACGGACACCTGGAAGCCTTTTCTCAGCAGAAAAGTTCTTATCAGTTGTAGAAGGTCCCGATTGTCATCTATAACAACTATTTTTTTCATCAGTTCTCCAGATCAAAAAGTGTGCAGGAATTATTGTTGTGTAAAAAATTTTCCGCAAGGCTTCCGTAAAGGCAGTCAGCATTGTATTGGAAGATTCGTTAAAAAATTTTAGAGAAGACTGCCGGAAGATTGCATGTCCCGTCTTTCCATTAATCCGCTACTCTTTTCCTACTATTCTTGTCCGTTTGAAAACCTTCTTCCTTTTCCAATAAAGGTTTTCCATTATAAGGCCTTCAACCCAGACGAATACTTTTTAAGACAACAGTTAATTCCAAACATAAGAAGCTGAAAATTTTTTTTCCAGACATAATAAATCGCTTGTGATACCGTTTTTTTTATAATCACCTTGCGTTATGAACAAGGTTATCAAAAGATAAAAACCTCTTACGTAATCGCAGGAGGTTTTTTATTTTCTCTTCTCTTGCAGCCAGATTCCTCACAAATCCGAAATGGTTTTCCCTTCCCATTTTTTAAATGAAATCGTATCCTTTGGTTATATTCTTCCACATTTTGTGCAATTACTTTTACAAGCAGATGCGAGTGCTACAGGCATAAATCCAGTTTCGAAAAAAAATTCTTTGAGTTATTTACCTGCTCTGCTTCCGCGATACAAGACTTCAACATAGATGAAAAGGTATTTCATGAACGTTTTTTATAAAAATAACTAAACCGTATAGGACCATTCCGTTTACTTCTAATCAGGCTCCAAGACGATACGATTGGCCCCCGCTATCCTTTTAGATCACAGTTCTTCCTCGATTGCAAAACTTCGGCTGATGGCATGTTATTTTCATTGGTACAACTGCCTAAACTAACTCACGGTTTTGATAAGAGATTAATAAAGCTCAACATGTAAAAAATTAAAACGAACAGAAGAGCAACTTTCACATTCGCGGGATACCGCAACATAAACACTTGTAATGAAAAACAATAGGTTCAAAAATAAAGTGATTGTTATCACAGGCGCATCAGGTGGTGTGGGCAGAGCTACCGCCTGGGAGTTTGCAAAACAGGGTGCTAAAATCGCACTGCTTGCAAGAAGCATCGAACAACTCGAAGGCACCAGGAGAGAGGTCATTGGATTTGGAGGTCAGGCCCTGATCATTCCTGCGGATGTTTCAGATTACAACGCTGTCGAATCCGCTGCAGAAAAAGTGGAAAACGAATTAGGCCCTATCGATGTATGGGTAAACAACGCGATGAATAGTGTGTTTGCTCCATTCAAAGAAATCCACGCATACGAATTCAAGAGAGTAACCGAGGTGACCTATCTCGGGCAGGTTTATGGAACTATGTCTGCGTTGAAAAGAATGATCCCGAGAAACAAGGGTTCTATTGTATTTGTGGGATCGGCTTTGGCATACCGTGGTATTCCCCTCCAATCTGCGTATTGTGGTGCGAAGCATGGAATTAAAGGATTTTATGGCTCCCTTCGCACAGAACTAATGCATGATAAAAGCAAAATAAAAACCTGCATGGTACAACTGCCTGCGATGAATACAACGCAGTTCGGGTGGGTCCTAAGCAAATTGCCAAATAAGCCCCGGCCAATGGGACAAGTGTATCAGCCGGAAGTTGCAGCAAGAGCTATTGTATATGCCGCGGCTCATAATCGCAGGGAAATTTTTGTTGGTTATACGACATTCGAGGCCATCATCGGGAATAAGATTGCGCCCTGGTATGCAGATCGTGTACTTGCCAAAACCGGCATTGAGGGACAGCAGACGGATGAGCCGGCTTCTCCCGACCGGAAGAACAATGTTTGGGACCCGGTTCCAGAAGATCGCGGGGCTCATGGCGAGTTTGGTAGTATCGCCGCCGAAAAAAGCCCGTTATTGTGGATGAGTCTCCATAGAAACCTCTTAAGAGCGATAGCGGGCGCAGCGGTATTGGGCGGTGTAATCCTCGCCACGACGGCAAAGAAAAGATAGCGTATCAAAACGAAGCTCAAGTCCTCCAACCAAGACGATTTCTCTCCAGTTTTCCAGGGTAGAAAACTGAACACGCTACGCTACTGAGTCTATCCAAAATCTTCTTTCAATATATTATTTCCGGCTTCCACCGGACCGGTAATACATTAACTCAACCGGCATTTCCAACACTTATCCATAGCTGAATATCGCCGAGTAAACTGATATCGGCCATTTTTTTAAAAATCTCCACCAGCCAAAACATTCCAATCGTCGAATAAAAGTTCATATCGGGCGAAATTTTAAGAATTCCGCTGTGAAACTGGCCACTTTTACATTCATCAACGGTATCAGAGATGTGAAAAAATGAAAGCTCTCGAATTGCCGGAAGAAATCAACCCCAAATTTTAAAAAATGAAAACAAATACTCTCCTTTCTAACGCAGCCAGCTTCTTCTCAATAGCATTTATGCTGGTTTCAATGAACTCGTCAGTAGTTGCTCAAACCTATACTACAAAGACCAACGGTGCCTGGAGCAGTGCTTCTACATGGGTTGGAGGCAGCATACCAAAAGCTTCAAACATTCCCGGCTCAGCAATTATAAATATTAAGCATAGTATCTCTTACTCGGGTAGCGATATCGTAAACAACGGTATAGTTAATATTTACAACGAGTCAGGAGTTACTCCAAGAATAGAGATTGCAAACGGTGTAAACATTACTAACAAGGCAACCGGCAAAATATTTATTACAGGTGGTATAATGCAACAATATCGTTTTGCTGGTGGTGGCGGATCAGGCACAAACCAAAGTGGAAGTTTCACGAACGATGGTGGATACTTTCAGAGCAACAGCAGCTATGTGGAGATTGCGCAAAATTGGACCAACCAGGCGACTGGGATTGTGGTCTTTAATAATAGTTCTGTTGTTATTGGAAAAGAATACGAAGTAAAAGGATCAGCAAAAGATACTCTTTCTTACACATCGGTTTCAGTGGGCTCACAGGGTTCAGGCAATTTTAAAGAACAGGGCCTTGGTGTATATTTTCAGTCGTTCAGAGCAGAGGTAGCGAGCACAGATGGAGACTTTACCATTGGCGAAAATGTAGTTGCGAATGGCCTCATAGATTACATTGCTTTGAAAAATAGCTTTACCGGAGCAACAGGAAACGGTGAAATAATCTTTGCAGAAAACATGTCCACTACGGGTATCAAATTGCAGGCATATTGTGCTTCTGCTTCATCTCATTACCTGCCTAACGGGTTGGTTAGAGGAACTCAAACAGCAGACTGCTCACTTAACTATTTTCCTGCTACTCTTAACGGAGCTACCGGAGCAGCTAAAATGAATTTTAGTTTAAATCCCGTTTTGATTGCCGGAACCGACAAACAAGCTGGTGCAAAGTACCTTTATAAAGGAGTATATCCAGGGATAGATGTTTTGTTGAATATAGACAGTATTGTAGGTGGCGCTGTACTTAATGTTGTTGACGATAACACTGGTTCAAACGGGGGATTCCGTGAAGCATTTCAACCACAAATAACTTCGGGTTCCGGAAAAGGAAAATCATATGTGGTCTTCGCTTTCAATTTCAATATTACAGCAACTACTGCTCCCTACGCGCTGGATACATTCAGCCTGACAGCGCTGGATATCGATGGTGGCTCAAACCTGTACGAGTTTGATGAAATTTCAGCGGGAGCCGGCAGCACAGCAAAATATACTGTAGCAAATCCTTCTATTTCATTGACAGAAGTTCTACCCGGATCATTTATGGGCATCAACATGGATGGGGTAAGTCAAAATGGAATTGACACATCATTTAAGAGAACCATGTTCACTGCAAGCAACAGCAATGTATCCTCATTTACTGTGAAGCTTGGGATCGTTACAACGACTTCTCAAAAGACTCTTAGGTTATTCAGTCTTTATAGCCAGGGCTTCAATTACCAGAACTTCTCAATACTACCAGTAAAACTTATTTCTTTTAACGCCAGCTTAAAAGATGCTAATGTGGACTTGAAATGGAGCACTGCAAACCAGGAGAATCTAAGTCATTTCACAGTTCAAAGGAGCACTGACGGAAGAAATTTTAATGATGTGGGAATGATTTTATCAATTGCCAATTCTTCTCAAACATTGAATTATACTATGAAGGATGACATCGCTTCTGTGAATTCAAACATGGTTTACTACAGGTTGTGTACTGTTGATATAGATGGCCGCACAGAGTATTCAGATGTTCGTATCATCAGGTTGGAAAAGCAAACGACCCGCAACATTGCCGTTGTCACTTATCCCAATCCTGTAACCAGCGAATTGTTAGTAACGATTCCAACTGAATGGCAGAACAAGAAAGTTTCTTACGAGCTGATCAATGTTAAGGGGCAACTCTCTATGAAATCAGTGAATAATACCAGCAGCCAGACTCAGTCTTTAAACGTAAGTAATATCACTTCAGGAATGTATATAATGAAGGTTACTTGTGATCGTCAATCCGCACAACAAAAAATAATAAAGTTCTAAAGTAGAATTAAGAACTGCCATTTGAGAATATAAAAAAACACCGAAACAAAAAAGGAGTTGACCAGTTCAGCTCCTTTTTTATTTGTTGCATGCTTCGGAAAGTTCGCAATGTGTCTTCGCTAAAAATATTATCCACTTATCTGAAGTTAATATTTGACACTAAAATGCATTTGGAAAAGGAATAAAGAACATGAAAAACTTGTAGGAAAGTAGGCTCGAATCGCAAGTTGCAGAAGCATTTTTGCCAACACCATGTCAATGATTCAGTTTATAAAATTCACTTTCCAACGGCATGGAAGTTGGACTAATTGGGGTAATCTGAAATCAGACGTAGTTGACTCCGATAAGATACAAGCTAAATACGAAGGAGGAGTTCTTCACTTAACCATTCCCAAAAAGGAAGAAGCTAAGAAAAAACGCCAAGGTTGATTGTAGTTTCTTAAAGAATCAAAGTTTGTCTTTAAAGCAAAGGTTGTCTAAACGGCAAACTTTTTTGCTATGTTAATCGCTGGCACTATGACGGCTAATTACGTCCAGCAACTCCGAGATACTAAATGGTTTCTTTAAATATCCATCCGCTCCGCAGCGCCTGCAGATCTCTTCAATTTCATCATTCGCTGAAAAAAGAATCGCGGGTAAATGAGAGGTGCTGCTATTGCGTTTCATCAATTCTACTGCTTTTTCTCCTCCAATTTCAGGCATCCATAGATCTATGAGAATGATGACCGGACGGATGTCCAGGATGTCCCGCACAATATCGTCACAGAGTGATCTTACCTCCACCCAAAAATTCTGCTGTTCCAAAATTATTTTGCTTACTGCCAGCGTTTCCGCGTCATCATCAAAAATCAGGATACATTTCTTCATGAATGCAAAAACAAAAAGTGAATGATTTGATTTCGAAAAACAGGACTGCACAAAACATTTACTCAAAGAAAAAATCGCAAAGAAAAACTCCAGCGATATAGTGAACTGTAACCCTAAGAAACCAGTGCCGCTCCCTCAGTTCTAATTGTCTTTTTCGCAACAAGCTGTGGTTTCATTTTTACAATATTTTTCTATTTCCAATAATAGCGAAACTGTTCCTGGCAACAAACATTTTTGTAAAAAAAAATTAAATCCAGATTGAGGATTGTGAGGGCTAAAAGGTGGCGACACACAGGTGGTGAACAAAATAAATTGAGAAAAAGATATTTCTCGCTACACAACTAAAAAAATTTGTTGAGCCCTTTCTCAAATAAACCTTTAAAAGGCTTCCTGGTTTTCATATATTTCAATCCAAATGCCCTAATGCTGTTCTCTCTTATATATGTGATGGTTTCTTCAATGGAAGTAGATACGAGATAAAGGTTTTCATCTTTTGGAGAGATGGTACCGGCCTTAAACATTATGTCATTGTGTTCGAGAATATTCGCATAAAATTCCTTATCCCATATAATGATTGGAAACATCTTTATTTTATGTGTTTGTACGAGGGTCAACGCTTCGTAAAATTCATCCAGGGTTCCAAAACCGCCGGGCATTACAACAAATGCATAGGAATATTTAATAAGCAGCATCTTCCGCAGAAAAAAGTGATTGATATCAACCCACTTATCAAGATAGTTGTTATGACTTTGTTCCCTGGGTAGAATAATGTTACAACCAACACTTTTTCCGCCTACATCTTTCGCACCGCGATTTGCCGCTTCCATGATCCCGGGCCCTCCGCCTGTCATAATCGTGAAGCCAAGCTTTGCAATTTCTCCCGAGAGTTCTCTCGCCTGCTTGTAAAAAGGATGATCTTCATGAAACCGGGCCGAACCAAAAACTGTGACACAGGGCCCTACAAAATGCAGCGCTCTAAAACCTTTGATGAATTCAAAAAATACATTCAGGGCATACTTGAAATCCTTCCAACGACTTTGTGGGCCTTCAAAAAATTGTATTTCCTTTTGTTGTGACTGTTGATGCTGTTCCAAATAATTCCCGATTGATTGTTAAAGAAAAGTACAATTTAAGATTTTCAAGTAGAACGGTTCTCCATTTAGTATTTAAACAACTAATGAATGGCATGAATAACTTTTTCACCGTTTGGTAACATTGCATGTTCAATGCAATTATTCATCTGTAGGTGGTGTGCACCTCAATCGAAAGCATTCAAAAGGATTTTCCTGTTTATGATTTTAATTAAGGATTTGCAGGCTATGGTCTCGCTAAGTAGACTTGGTAACTAACGCCTTTTCGCCCTTAAAGGCCTCCCTCGGCTGAAGTCCGAGTAAGCGAAACATCGCCTGGTCTTCGTCAAATGCAGGGTTGGGAGTGGTGAGTAGTTTATCCCCGGAAAAAATAGAATTAGCGCCTGCCATAAAACAAAGTGCCTGTTCTGCAAGTGACATTTCCGAACGGCCTGCACTTAACCGCACCATTGTTTGTGGCATAATTATTCTTGCAGTGGCAATCATTTTGATCATATCCCAGGCGTCAACTTTTTGGTTGTCTTGCAGGGGCGTGCCTTTTATCGGAACCAAAGCATTTATTGGAACGCTTCCGGGATGCTTAGGCAATGTTGACAATGTATGCAACATACCAATCCTGTCTTCATGCGATTCGCCTAAGCCAATGATGCCGCCGCTGCAAACGCTAATTCCCGCCCTTCGCACATTGCCTAAAGTCTTCAACCGGTCATCGTATGTTCGTGTGGTGATAATATCTGCATAGTGCTCTTCAGAAGTATCCACGTTATGGTTATAGGCATACAATCCTGCATCGTAAAGCTTCTGAGCCTGATTCTCCGAAAGCATTCCCATCGTACAACAAACTTCCATTCCCAATTCATTTACACCTCTCACCATTTCCAACACGCGATCGAAATCGCGATTGTCTCTTACCTCACGCCATGCTGCTCCCATACAAAACCTTGTGGAACCGGCATTTTTTGCTTTTTCCGCATAAGCCAATACTTCTTCTTTTTGCATAAGCGCCTGCACATCGAGACCTGTATTATACCGGGCCGCCTGTGGGCAATAAGCACAATCTTCAGGGCAACCGCCAGTCTTTATAGAAAGCAATGTACAAACTTGTACTTCTCCAGTGGCGTGATACTCACGGTGAATGTTAGCCGCTCTGAATATCAGTTCAAGCAATGGAGAATTATAGATTTCCAAAATCTCACCTTTTGTCCAATTGTTACGTATCATATCCGGTTTTTTGTCAGGGCCAAATTTATTTCTTATCTGTTAGAAAAACAGTGGAATCTTTCAATATAGGAAGTATTTGTTTGAAAACTGTATTAAGAACAAGGCGGAATTGGTTGACGGCCGTTATGCTGTCATAAAACAAATCGTAATCTTTCGAAGGAAAAAAAACTGCATTCTGATTCGCGAAATAGTGAGATAATTCCTTTCTGTCCAGTTCCTTCCGGAAGCCATGATCGCCCATTAAAATAATAACCGGTTTAGTCTTAGTATTATTTTTTATTGCTTGGATCAATTCTCTTATTCTAGCGTTAGTATAGGCGACATAGCTTAAATAAGCTTCAACATTCTTTTCTTCAGATTGAGTGAAAATAACAGCCGGAGGTTTCAGGTTTCCTTTTTCATCAAAATAAAAAGGTGGATGCGGCATAAAAAGATGAGCATAAAAAAACCGTGGCGACTTTGAAAAAGTTGTTGACGATGCTATAAGTCGTTTTAAAATTTCATCATTGTTGTGCATGTTATCGTAAAAATATTGGTCTGCCAGCCAGTCAATTTTAAATTTCCCAGTCAATAACCTCCACATCAAATCTTTTCGCAACCGACTGAGCAGCGTGCCATCCGTAATTAACTTTGTTTTTAGCGGAAGAAAGTCCTGCCTGATCATTGCCGGATTCCCGGGAAGATCGAAGATGGAATAATTTACAATTTCATATCCCAATGAGGAAAGAATTTTTATGACTGAATTACTTTTTATCAATTCGTTACACCTCGCATAATCTTCAATCCCAATCTTCGAAGGCTCAATTCCACTGAGGTAAGACATGTTGAGCATGGAAGCCATTGAAAATGGGGTAAAATTATAATTGCTTTTACTCTCCCGCTGGATGTGGAATCCTTCATCGACCAGGAAAGAATCAAATGAAGAATTGTCGTAATTAAAATCTTTCTTCAATGAATTTGAACTTGCGTATTCATCAAAAAGAAGAAAATAAATATCGGGCTTATCACAATCAATGCAAGGTGTCAAATCACTTTCACCAGGAGGAAAATAAACAGAAAACTTATTGGGAGGAGGATTGATATTCTCGAAAATTATGGAACCAATATCCACAAAAATAAAAATGAGAAATAGCAGGTTGAGAAATAATGTGAGCCGGAAAAATGAACGCTTTTTCCGCTTCACATAAAACAATAAGGCAATAAATAAAATGATGAACAATGGAAGCAATATGAAATACCTGCTGAATTCATTTACATGGATCTTAAAAAAATCTTGTACAGCGCCGAAGAAAAAATTTACCGCGAGAATGTAAGACGCGATCAAGGCCACGCTCCTTCTATCTTTAAGAAAAAAGGAGAAGAGCGCAAACAAAATAATTGCCGCAGCAAGATATAGTAATCCTAAAATAAATACATCACTACTACTCACAAAACCGAAGTTCTCCGCGTATCCGTGCAAGACAAAAAAAAATGGAAGAAGCAACAGGAACCAGGGTTGCTTTTGCAAAGTATTGTTCATGAAATTTCTTTGCTTTTTAATAAGTACATGACACGTTCGGTACCCACTATTTTTTCTTTAGAAACAACCGTGAAATATTTTTCAAAAGCCTTCTCAAACGATGGAAGATTGTAGTCTGCAAAAATATCTTTTCTGTGCTCAAGCAATTGAACGACTTTCTCATCTTCCCTTGGGATAAATTCGATTATTACGCTATCGGCAATTTTCCTGAATAAGGCAGCTATATTTTCAAAGGGAATGTTTTTGCTTATCGCAAGATGGTGCACTAATGCTAAACAAAGTGCCAGATCAAAGCGGGAGCGATCTAAGAAGGCTGATCGTTCGAGATTATTAAAACCTGTGGCCGGTGTGGGATTAGCGATGTCCACGCTCAACGGAAGAATGTTGCGGATCTGTTCTCTTCGCACAAATTCATAAAGATTTCGGACACAGCCCGAATCAAAATCAATCGCCACAACCCTGCAATCGCTGTTTGAAATCATCTTCGAGAAATAGCCGTCATTCGCGCCAACATCGATCACTGTCTTAAAAGAAGTTGACGCAATAAATGCGCGAACAATTTTTTCCTTTTCAGCCAGGTAACTTCCGCTGTAAATAGTTTGATCATAATAGTTACTCCAAACGGTTTTGCTTTTTTTAGGAGTGCAA
>JBDSGZ010000078.1:0-3973 GCA_039918735.1 Ginsengibacter sp. | reverse complement strand
TGGCGATAGGTCAGTTTGGGACGGATCAATATGTGGCAGGGGGAGCGTCAGCGGCCGCTGCCGGAAGTGCAGGAAATGCCCTTACTCCTATGCTTGTAAAGAATGCAAGTGGTAATTACTTTATGTATCATGGTGATGAAAGCGATCATGGTGGATTGCATAGATGGAGTATAGATAACCTGGGCTCCATATCTGCTCAAACAGTCAATATTGCTTTCCCTTCGTCTTACATCGCTCCGGCGTCAGGGTTCATTGATTTACATGCAGGGTTACCATTCGACGGTGCTTTACCAACGAGTGTTGGATGGAGCAAATCTGGCGCGGTGAGTTCGTACACAAGTAGAAAAAAATATCAGAATGACGGCTCACCTGATGTCTATTCCACTTTTGCTCAAAGTTCAGGCACGGCATCGGTTGACAGGGATTTGGGGACGAACAATGTGTCGGATAGCTGGAAAATTTCCGGGTTTCTCACGTTCGAGGGCTCGGACTTTACTACAGGTAGCAAGATAAATAGTTATGTAGATGTACTGGACGCAAATTCAAAAGTCATAGCAAGGTTCTTTTATCAATACACCGGGGGCATTTTGTCACTCAGGGCTAATAACGATGTTTACCTAAACAACGTTTCAGTGCGTGTCACTTTGAACGCAATGCAACCCTTCGAAATTAATGTGAAAAATGGAGTGTTTACATTTTCATATGCAGGAAATAATCCCGTAGCTACTACAATTTACGACCCCGCAGGCAATTGGCAAACACCCAAAACACTGAGGCAATACTGGACCACGGGAGGTACCCCGGCCTATGGTAAAAACATAGGTTTCATGAATATGAAGTTTTACAAAGACTTTGGTACAGTTCCCAATATTCCGCCTCTCGCCAATGCAGGCCCTGATACAACCATTATTCTGCCCAAGAATAACTGTATGCTAAAGGGAGTTGGAGTAGATAATGATGGAACAATAATGAGTTATTCCTGGACAAAAACAAGTGGCCCGGCCGGTGGAAATATTGTTAATAAATCAAGCGCGACCACAGCTTTAAATGCACTCGTAAAAGGTGTTTATGAATTTAGTCTAAAAGTGGTTGACAACAACGGCGCGAGCGCTTTTGATACCATCCAGATATCTGTTGATCCGCCGCCAAACTTACCTCCAATCGCCACTGCCGGGAACGATCAAAATTTGACTTTGCCAACCAACATAACTTCCCTTGCAGGAAGCGGTGGAGATGCGGACGGAAGTATCACCAATTACTTATGGTCAAAAATTTCAGGGCCATCGTCTTATAATATAGTGAATGCATCTTCGCCGGTTACTGATATAGCTGGTATGATTCAGGGTATTTATTTGATTCAGCTTGAAGTGACTGATAATGATGGTGCAACAGCAAAAGACACAATAAAAATTACGGTGAACGCAGCCTTGAATATTCCTCCCGTTGTTGATGCTGGAAAAGACACCTCAATAATGTCTCCCTCAAGCACGGTTTTTCTAAATGGTTCTGGCAGTGATATTGATGGGAGTATTGTAAATTATCTTTGGAAAAAGATTTCCGGACCAGCTTCTTTTGCCATTGTCAATTCATCGCTCGCTGCCACTGACGTCACCGACCTGGTAGCAGGAGTTTACACTTTTCAATTGAAAGTGACTGATAACAGTGGTTCCGCAACGTTTGACTCATTACAGGTCACCGTTATTACTTTACAAAATACCCCACCAGCAGCAGATGCGGGAACCGACACGGTACTTCTTCTGCCAAAAAATAAAATCGATTTAACCGGGGCCGCCATTGATCCGGACGGATTCATCGCAGGATATTCATGGACGAAAATTGCAGGTCCTTCTGCAATGATTTCATCCCCCAGTTTTCTGTCTACCGCTGTAAGCGGACTAGTACAGGGTGTTTATCTATTCCAGTTAGCGGTAACTGATGATCAGGGAGCAGTCGGAAAAGACACCATTACACTCAATGTCATGGCCGCCGCACTGCCTTTAAAACTTTTGTCATTCAATGCGGGTTTGCAAAATGAAAATGTTTTATTGCGTTGGGAAACGTCAAATGAAAAAAACGTATCTGGTTTTGAAATTGAGAAAATGACTGTAAATGATTGGGAGAATTTAACATTCGTGAATGCCAGTTCGCTCAACGTGTTCAGCAACCATTACAATTCTGTTGACTCTTTTGCGAAAGTTGGAGTCACATATTACAGGCTTAAAATAATTGACTTCGACGGGAAATTTGTTTATTCAAACATCGTGAGTGTCGATCGGAAACCAACCAGTAATTTAATATATCAAAATTACCCAAACCCGTTTTCCAACGCGACAACTATCAAATTTGAAATTTCAGAAAAGACACCGGTAAAAATAGTTATTTTCAATTCGGGGGGAATCGAGGTAGGCGTCTTGGTGAACGAGATCAAGGAACCCGGATCATATGAAGTGAATTGGAATTCTCGCAATATACCTCCTGGGAGTTATTTCTATAACGTGATTACAAATGAAAATAATTTGATCACAAAAAAGATGTTGAAAATCCGCTGATCTTAAAAATTTATTGCTACTTTGCGATACTGTTTTTAATATTTAATCTGGGAAAAATTGCAAATTTCACTTTAGCAATTTCTGGATTTAATTCATGAACAATCTTTCCAATATACATTGAGACTCATCATTTGCTGATACGATTGCTATCTCCAAATAGAACTGCATACTCTGATTTACCTCGGGCTTCGACGTTATAAATTTCACCTGCTATCAATGGTGTGGGCTATGCCCGACCAATTCGTTAACCGTTAAGTGCAAGGAGTTTTATGGGTAAGAGAATTTTATTCATTGGAGGAAACTTTTCGCCCGAGCAAACTGGGATTGGTAAGTACAGTGGCGAAATGCTTGATTGGCTGTCAAAAGATGGCTTCGATTGCTGTATCATAACTACTTTTCCTTACTATCCACAATGGAAAGTTCAGGCTCCGTATACGAAAAGTAGATTTTGGTATAAAAAGGAGACCGTAGAAAATGGTGGAAAGGAAGGGATGTCATTATCAATAATTAGGTGTCCGCATTATGTACCCAAAAATCCTACAGGATTGAAACGGGTGATTTCCGACTTTACGTTTTTTGTTACTTGTTCTTTTGTTGTTATTTGGATGCTTTTTAAAAAAAGATTTGACTTCGTTTTTACCGTAGCCCCTCCATTTCATTTAGGGCTTCTTGCTATTCTATATAAGAAGATCAGGAGAGCAAAATGTCTTTATCACATACAGGACCTTCAAATTGAAGTTGCACAGAATTTACACATCCTTAAGTCGAAGTTTTTTTTCAACATTCTTCTTCGAATGGAAAAGTATATTTTGAAAAGCTCGGATTTCGTAAGTACAATTTCGGAAGGAATGGTTAAGAAAATAAAAATAAAATGTAAGAAAGATATTCTTCTCCTGCCCAATTGGGTAGATGTCAAGAAATTCTTTCCCATAGAAAATAGGAAAGATCTCAAACTACTATTTAATCTTTGCCCTGAGGAGAGAGTCATTTTATACTCAGGAGCTATCGGGGAGAAACAGGGCCTCGAGGCTATTCTACATTCAGCAAAACATTTCGAAAGTTCCCCAGGTATAAAATTTGTTATCTGCGGGTCGGGACCATATAAAGAAAAACTTCTTGAGTTGAACAAATCAATGGCTCTCAAGAACGTGGTCTTTATGCCATTACAACCATTTGAAAAACTAAATTACCTTCTAAATGTTGCCGACGTACATCTGGTATTGCAAAAGAATGGAGCAAGTGATCTCACGATGCCGTCGAAATTAAGTACGATATTTTCAGTAGGAGGAGTTTCTATTGTGACGGCCAGTGCAGGATCCTGTCTCCATGACGTAATTAACGCAGCCAATAGTGGCATTACGATTGAGCCAGAAAACCAAAACGCTTTAAATAGTGCAATAAGATATGCGCTGACAAATGATCAC
>JBDSGZ010000077.1:0-8205 GCA_039918735.1 Ginsengibacter sp. | reverse complement strand
TTGTTTATAAGAAATAATCATTTTAAAAAAAAGACATCAAAGTTCATCGTATTACGTTGCCAATGGTGGTCCTCCAGGTACTGTTATTGGTCTCCGGTTGGCGCGCTTTTTATTCCGAGTGGCTGTGAATTTGGCTGTACCATATTCAACCATATAAATGGAGCCAGACATCGTGTCTCCTGAAAGTTTGCCGGTATAGGTAAACGTGATATGATCTCCTGGAATATTATTGGTGCCACTGCGGAGCATTACTTTGTCACCTTCAATGGTGCCAACCAACTCCCTTGGTGCTGAAAGCTCTCCACTATGTGAACCTTCCAACCAATTACCATCCTGTTCTATCATCCATGTATAGGGGCTTTTACTGCTATAAAATTCAACCGTTACATCCCAACGACCACTGATGTCAGATGCGGGAGCCTTCATCTCTGTAGGTTTTGGGCTACGCTTCTGCGATAGTACTCCGTAGATCCGGTCTGCCACCACCTTGTCTTCACCTGGCTGCATTTGACCTGCCGTTACACTTATGGAAGTATCACCGAAAGATTCCCCTCCGCGCCTGTTACCACCTCCGAAAGCAAGTGCTATCCGTGGTTTGTGTCTTCCCAGTTCCTCTGCTACTTCCTCTCCGTGGATGTTCAGCTTGGAAGAGTCCCAGTTAATAAACAGTACAGGACTGTGGTTATCTAATCCAGGTGGTTCGTGCACAGTTGCCTTAACTCCATCAATACGTGACACTTGCTTATTGATCGTATCGAGATAAGAAAGCCATGTCTTCCATTGTTGTTTATGATCAAAGGTTACCCATGCCTCAATAGCCGCCAGCGCTCCTATCATTTCTTCACGCCCGACTTTGTTATCACGGGCCGGACCATGATGGGGAGCGATCCCATGCCAGGCGGATTGCAGCATACCTTTTGGACCAAGCAGGAGTCCTGAACACTGTGGACCACAGAGTGCTTTTCCTCCGCTATAGGCTACCATTGTAGCGCCATTCTGGAGATGTATGTTGGGTACAGTAAGATCTTCGGCAGCCGCATCCACTAATATTGGAATATTCATCGGCTTAGCCACTTTAGCAATAGATTCCAGGGAAAGAGGTTCCGGATTCCCTGCCAGAATATAAATCATCGCTGTCCGGGAACTCAACGCTTGCTGCATTTCTTCGAGAGTATCCACAGTGATCACTTTTACATTCACATTGCGTATCGCATGATCGTATTCATTCCGGGAAGATCTTGGTATAACAACTTCTGTTTTCTCAAAACCGGTGAGATCTGGTATTCGAATGAGCTTCTCGGGGTTTCCGCCAGTTACACATGCTATGGTTGCTGCTTTCAAGCAGGAAGCGCATCCAGCCGAAACAACTCCCCACTCAGCCCCGGTTAGATCTGCTAAACGCTGACCAACTCCCTCAGCCAGTTCATCATATTGCACAAAATTATTTGATGCTGCTTCCATTGCTGCCCTGACAGACTTCCTCTCAAGCGAACCTCCAATAATGGTGTAGGTACCCATGCAATTGATAAGTGGTTCCACACCGATCGACTGAAAAATTTCCGGTCCGGGCTTGAGTGGTCCTCCGGCAAGAGGACTTAAAGGATCAGCAAAAACAGACCTCAGCGGAAAGACAGTGCCTGTTAATGGCAACATTGTGAGCGCCTTTATAACATTTCTTCGTTTCATGTAGTGAGTATTAATTTAAATGAGCATTACAATTTATTTAACGACGGGGAGTGATAAAACTAAACCGCACGGTTCTCTGCAAAGGAGATTCATATGAATTACCAACCATCGGCTTGTTTTAGATTTTTGTTTAGATCTATTTCTACCTGTGGAATAGGGTAGTACCTGTCTCGGGCAGTGTAACCCAAATGACCTAGTGTATCCTGGGCCATGCCCCATCTTCTCAAATCATTATATCGATGAAATTCGAATGCAAGTTCTACTCTTCTCTCATGAACAATCGCTTGAAACATCTTGTCTTTAGTATCCGTATTTCCAGCTGTTAGATCAGGCATATTCACGCCTGGCCTTTCTCGCACTTCATTTACAGCGTCCCGTGCTTCATCAATTTTACCTATTTCATTAGCAGCCTCTGCATACATCAATAATACATCGGCATATCTAATTATCGGCCAGTTAGTGCCACGGTTATTAATATACGCAACGGGAGTTAAGCCCTTCTTAATATTATATCCTGTTGCAGACCAGATAGATTGATAAACATCTAAATTCTGGGAAGAAGTTGAGAGTTGAGGAGCAAAAGGTTGCCCTGGTAAAAATATAGAATATCCTAATCTAGGATCATTCGACCCGAATGCATCAACTATTTGTTGTGTCGGCAAAGTATTGCCAGTGCCTCCATTTACCTGAGGATTGTCATTGATAGCTCTGTCATTCCCCACATCGCTTGAGCCTATTTCTGCGTATTGAACTTCAAAAACTGATTCTTTATTATTTTCAAAATTCACATTGATGATATGATTAAAATCATCTACCAAACCATATTCGTTTGAAGACACCACTTCAGAAAACTGATCGTAAGAATTTTGATACTGTTTATCATAAAGATAAATTTTACCAAGTAAAGCCTGAGCTGCGCCCTTTGTCGCCCTGCCCAAATCCGCTGCGCCATACTGGCTTTTCGAAGGTAAATCAGGAATAGCTTCCTGAAGATCCTGAATCATTACTTTGTATATATCAGCAATTGGTGATTTCGCAACCAAGGCATCGTCCGGAGTTTTGAAAGGCTGCGTGAACAATGGAACTTCTCCGTACAAAGTTGTCAAATGCCAATAATAAAGTGCTCTTAGAAACTTTGCCTCAGCAAGATATCTGGTCTTTAAGGCATCATCCATTGTTATATCAGGAACTTTTTGAAGCACGATATTACTTCTAAAAACTCCTTCGTATAATTTCGAATAGGTAAAAAACAAAGCTGGTTCAGCAGCGGTAAACGTAAAATCCATCAAATTATACCCATCAGTATTCGAAAGTATTACATCGCCGGTTGGCGCAATAAATAATTTCGTCAAATATTTAGTATATAAGTATGGATTTTCAAGTGTAGCATAAGCAGCATTGACTGCCGCCTTGGCCTGGTCAGCAGTTTTATAATAAATACCTTCAGCAAGCGCATCAGGAGGTGTCTTTTCTAAAAAACTTTTCTTACAACCAATAAACAGAACGAGTGATAAGAAAACAGTCTTTATAAATTTAATATTTTTCATATCTCAATAATTTGTTGCTATTTAAAAAAAATTGCATTCTCTTGATTAAAAGTTAGCTACCACACCAAACTGAAAAACGGTAGGTATAGGGTAAGTTCCTGTGTCAACGCCAATTGACAAAGGATCCAAATTGTTGACGTTACTGTACCCCGCACCGCCAAGAACATCCGGGTTGTAATTTGTATAACTTGTAAGAGTAAACAGGTTTGCTCCATTCACATAAGCTCTTAACTTTTGAATTCCCAACCGGTTAGTAAGGTTATCAGAAAGTGTATAGCCAATTTGAATACTTTGAAGTTTGAAGAATGAAGCATTCTCAACAAATCGGGTGGATGGCCGAGTGTTATCGTTTGGATTGCCCCGAACGGCCCTGGGCATAGAATTGGAAGTTCCTTCTCCCTTCCATCGATCTAAAGTGGTTGCCATCTGTTCATGTTCACCGTCCATGCTTTCCAGAAATGCTCGTTGGCTATTGTAAAGTTGTTTGCCTTGAACACCTTTGCTACTAATGTAAAAGTCAAAATTCTTATAGAAGGCCGATACATTAAATCCGTAATTAAAATCTGGGAAAGGATCGCCAATAACTGTTCTATCTTCGGCAGTTATAAATCCGTCTTTATTGAGGTCTTTAAATCTTATATCTCCGGGAGCCGCGCCCACTTGCTGGGCATGTTTATCAATATCAGCCTGATTTTGAAATATCCCGTCAGCGACATATCCGTAAAAGCTGGACATGCTTTTGCCAACAGCGGTGTAGGTGAAGGTTCCGTAATTATAGGCATCATTTACCTGGTTGATGACATATGGAACACCTCCCAATGTCGTGACTTCATTCTTCACTGTTGAAAGATTACCCGAAATATTAAAAGTCAGATCACTAACCTTTCCATCGTATTGTAATAAAAATTCAAAGCCTGAATTTTTTATTCCTGCCGCATTTCGGTACGGTCCATTGTTTCGATTGATTCCGGTGCCTACAGAAATCGGAACTCTTAATAATACTCCTGTAGTATTTTTAACCCAATAATCTGCATTGAAAGTCAAATGATTTTCAAACATCACCAGGTCTGTTCCAATATTTGTTTGCGCAGTTGTTTCCCATTTTAAGTCAGGGTTCCCGAGAGTAGTAACTGCTGCTGCAGGAGCAATAGTTTGACCCGAACCTAAAATATACCTGATTGAGGTATTAACTGTTGATTGGTTTGCATAGTTCCCAATCTCTTGATTTCCTAATTTTCCCCAGCTACCCCTCAATTTCCAATTATTGATAAAAGCTACATCCCTTAAAAAGTTCTCCCGGCTGATATCCCAGCCGAGCGCAAATGATGGAAAGTTTCCGTACCTGTTATTTGCACCAAACCTTGACGATCCATCTCTTCTAAACGTAGTAGTGAAGAGATATTTATTAAAAAATTTGAGATTGGCCCGTCCTAAAAATGACCGGAGTGCCCATTCTGCTTCATTTCCGCTCACCGTAAAACTTCCGGTACCAGCATCTATTACTTGCAAATCATTGCTTGGGAAACCCTGAATGTTAGCACCCAAATTTGTATATTGGGCATTTTGCTGAGTATACCCTGCCAATAATGAAACAGAGTAATCTTTGTGAAAAACTTTGTCGTAAGTCAGCGTGTTTTCGACGAGATACTCATAAGATTCATTTTCACTTCGTGATAATGACTGAATGTTATTGCTACGGTTATCAGCTTGGAATATCGGAGTGTAGGCCTTCCTGGAATATAGACCACTGTTAAGACCTAATTTGAAATGATATACCAGTTCGGGCAGGATTTTATAGTCTCCAAATATGTTCCCGATTATTTTATTTGACGCCCCGTAGCTGCGCCTAAAGTCCCTGCGCTCTATTATATTGTCCCGATTATTTCTTCCTGTAGTTGCTGCGCTTGGACCTGCGTAACCGCCAAGATTAGCCGAATTATAAATCGGCATGGTTGGCGATGCTCCCAATAAATATGTAAAATCCAAATTATTTCCCTGGCCCTGGTTTAACCCCAGGGATCTGCTCAGGTTTATATTTTCTCCAATAGTCAATCTTTTTTTCTTTCCTATTGTAAATTGACTACTGATCCTGGTTGAATAGCGCTTCAGATAATTAAAAACCATGACTCCCTGCTGATCGAAATATCCCGCAGACAGGGAATATCTAGCGTCTTCACTTCCGCCGGATACCGTTAGCGAATGATTTTGAATAGGAGCTGGATTAAAAGTGGCCGCTTGCCAGTCCGTATTTGTTTTTAGATTTTGAGGGTCATTAAAAGCTGCCTCCGGAGCTTTATTTGCAGCGATGGATGCATCATTATTCAAATCAGCATATTGCTGCGAATTCAACATTGGAATGAATTTAGAAAAAGATTGTGTTCCGTAATATCCGCTATAGGTTACCTGCGGTCTTCCAGGTTGACCCGTTTTTGTAGTAATTAAAACCACCCCGTTTGCAGCTCTTGAACCATATATTGCTGCTGCCGATGCATCTTTTAAAATACTGATCGAAGCTATATCGTTGGGATTAATAGAATTGATGTCTGATACATTGATTGGAACTCCATCCACGATATACAGAGGCCCCGTATTTCCAAAAGTTCCCATTCCTCTAATCCTAATTTGCAAAGGAGCGCCCGGCTCTCCCGAGGCTGATGTGATTTCAGCTCCTGGGACTCTTCCCTGAAGTGCTTCGTTGACGTTGGAAAAGGGTTGGCCTTCTATGACTTTAGAAGATACCGAAGTAATCGCTCCGGTTAAGTCTCCCCTTCTTTGCTTTCCATATCCTACAATTACCACATCGTTCAACGAGGAAATGTCATTTCTTAAGGTTAGCAATATATCAGTTCGATTTCCAACATTCACCCTTTCATCTTGGTATCCAACACTTGAAAATTCTAATGAAACGTTTTTGTTATTTGCAGATGTTATTGTGAATCGACCATCAGCATCTGTGGTAGTGCCTATTTTCGTTCCCGATATTAACACTGACACATTTTGCAGAGGCTTACCTACTTCATCAACTACTCGTCCGTGAATTTCCACAGGAGGTTGCAGAGAAACTCTATCTACGTATCTAAAATCAAGAGTCGCAATTATCCCGTCTTTTGCGATAGAGATTGGTTCCCCTCTGCCTTTTGCATTTACCTGAAAAGCCAATAAAAAAAATAAGGTAAGTGTTAGAACTAAAATCTTCCGTGTTTTGGCTTCTAATGTGCTGATTGCTTTTTTCGTTCGGGTGTTTAGAGATGATTTCATAATGTTTTTTTTGGTTATAAATTTTTAAGAATGTCGGAAATAGGGAAAGTCATAAGTCTTCGAAAAAGCTTAAACCGCCGACTTCAATTTGAGCGAATGCAATCTTTTGGATGCATTGAATTGAGAGCCTCTGACGTCCTTCCTTATTTATAAGAATCTGGTTTTACGTACAGCGGCGCGCTGATTCCATTTAAGTCCCATACCACTTTCCCTGCCCTGATTGTGAGTTCTGCTACAAATTTTTCCTTCCCCATTACCTTGAGGTTTCTTACGTCGAGAAATCCAAAATTTCCTTTCTCCAAATTAAAAACTGAAACGTCCGCTTCTGTTCCCACGCTTAAATTTCCTAAATCAGGTCTGTGGATAACATTAGCCGGATTCCAGGTAGAGCGCAGGATGACATCCTGGATCGACATGCCCAGCGCTAAAAATTTAGACATAACGTTCGCCATAGTTTTCATTCCTCCATTCATGCTTTCCGTATGTAAGTCGGTGCTAATAGTATTTGGATAAAATCCTTGCTCATAAGCAGGAACAGCCTGGCGCCATGAAAAAGCACCACCTCCATGCCCGACGTCGAAGATTATTCCTCTTTTTTGTGCCTGGAAAACAAATGGCTTTACTATTCCGGTTACGTCGTCCACAACAGATTCGCGACCCCTCCTCGTATTGTTACCAATCGACGAAAATGTATGCGTGAATACATCGCCGGGACGAAGATGCTTCATAAATAAGTCTTCAATAGAATTAGGTGGGTAATGTTCACCAAAGTCAACCATTACTGGGACGTTAGCCATCTCACCCGCTTTAACGGCGCTATCCACTGAAGAAAAGCTTCCCCAATAGTGAGCCGATTTAATCCCTACAATTATATCAGGATATAGGCGAGTGATCATGTTCGCAATCATTACCGGATTCATATCCCTCACATCCTGTTCTACGTATCGGCTAAACATCCCAGCTCCAACGACATTTAGCCAGGCCAATATCCTGGTTTCCGATCTGTCGATTGTTTGTGATTTAAATAGTGGGAAATTCCGCCAGCCTGAAGAGCCGGCATCTACCATAGTTGTGACGCCAGCCCTAAAACTAAATGCATCCGGTGGAAGAGAAGTATGTGCGTTAGCAATGTAGGAGTCAGGATCAGTGCCCCAAAAAACATGGACGTGCATATCAATAATTCCCGGAGTAACATATAATCCACTTACATCAACTACTTTCTTTGCACCTTCAGAAGGAATGTCCGGAGCCACCTTCAATATTTTACCATCTGCAATCGCAACATCCATCTTTGAATCGATGTGATTTTTAGGATCAATCACATGCCCGCCTTTCAATAATATATCAATGCTCTGAGCCCCTGATTGGAAAGTTACCAGCCCAACAAACACGAGGAGTAACACGTATTTTATTTTTTTAACAACTGAGATCTTTTGCTTGAACATTTTTATTTATTTAAAGAAAAAAAATAATTCCTAAACCATCACTTCTAAGTCGCCAGTGGTGGTCCGCCTGGTACAGTAATTGGTCGGCGATTTGTTTGCTTTTTACTTCGGCTGGCTGTGAATTTAGCAGTGCCGTATTCAACCATATAGACGGAGCCTTTCATCTCATCTCCTGAAAGTTTGCCCGTGTAAGTGAATGTGATATTGTCTCCTGGAATACGGGCGGAACTACGCAACATTACTTTGTCGCCTTCGATGGTGCCAATCAA
>JBDSGZ010000076.1:0-10217 GCA_039918735.1 Ginsengibacter sp. | reverse complement strand
GCAAAGAAGATCCGCAGTATGAAATAAAAAGCGATAAGACAGACCATGTTGCAGCCCACAAAGGTTCTGCGTTGCGAAAGTTGAAAAAGAAAAGTTGAGTAAACTTAAAATGATTTCAGATGACGCATTACCAATTTATCATCGTGAAAACTATTTCCTTGTAATTGTCTCTCTCGTACAATACTCCAATCTCTTTGTCTCCTAATTTCACGAGGTCGGAATATGCAGTGAAATCAACCTTTACATTTGTTCCTTTATCAATGGCAAAAGATTTTTTCCAGGTTTTTCCATCATCATAGCTGATGCGCAATGTGAGATTGTCCCTGTGTTTTGTGTCTGCAGCGTTGCAAAATGCAATGATATTTTTCCCATTTTTATGCCCTACAGTTAACAAGCTTCCTTCATTTACCGGATCAATTAATGTTTTGTCAAAATAAGTCGTATCCCAGGTTGCACCGCCGTCGCTGCTGATAGAAACAATTCTCGCCCGAACGTTTCCACGCTGGTTACGGCTGTTCATCATTAATTTGTCATCACTCAATTCGGTAGCCGTAGATTCATTGCTGCCAGCAATATTTATCGTTTCACTTAAATGAAAAGTTTTTCCATGATCATCCGTGTAATATCCATGTGCTGAATAATCGGTAAAGTCAGATTTCGGATTTCCGCTCGAATGATTAGCAGCTACAAAAATGCGTCCCTTAAATTTCCCATTCTGAAATTGCATCGCATGCCCAGGCGTATTCGCATAGCTGCGCCAGTCTTCCGGAAAATGATAGCCAGGATTTATTTGCAGTTGCATTGGTCTGTGTACTTCTGTGGTAATGTCTTTGGCAGTTGACCAGGTCAGGCCATTATCTGTTGAGGTTTTACACCAGGCCTTACGCAAACCATTTCCTTTCCTCACTTCACTCTCGTGATTATTACCAGTATTATAAAATAAAAAAATCCTTCCTTGCGGATAATTGTGATCATAAGCATCTACCACAGGCGCACAATTGCCAGCCTGCAGCGAATCTGCATCAACAACCACCTGAAGCCTACTCCAGGTTTTACCCGTGTCCATACTTTTTTTCATTACAATATCAATGTCACCGAAATCACCTGCACCATGCACCCGACCTTCTGCAAAAGCCAACAGGCTTCCATCCGGCGCACTAAGGATAGCAGGGATACGATAATTCTTATAACCATCAGTTCCCGACACAAAAACCGGGACTTTATTTTGCCCAAACGTGGTAAGAGAGAAGAAGAAGAGGAGTATAGAGAATAAAAGTTTTGTCATTAGCTTTTTGTCCAAGGTAGCCTAATTAATTATTGGAGATTGATCAATAATGCAACAGAATAAAGAAACATTTCCACGTACTTGATCGATCATTTGTATCAAGTTGTTTTTAGTAATACCATTTTATTATACACCACAACACCGGTTAAGTGATGAATTGTATGATAAGTTAATTTAAGCTCTTTGGCGAAGAAAAAACGGCCCAAATATTAATGGCTGTAATTACAATCAATTGTTGGAACAGAATTGGTATTGCATTAATCATGCATCCCGAATCATAATTCGCATCATTATGGGACATAACATTTCATCAATGAACTACCCCGCAGCAAGCTGGCGAGGTATCGAATACAAAATACAGCTAACGCACAAAAATACAAACAGCCACCCCGCAGCAAGCTGCGAGGAATTCTTTCGATTAAAAATCAATAAAATGGAATCATCATTATTAGGAATCAAATCGGGCAATCTCTCATCAGTTGCCCACATGCTCAACATTCTGCTTGCAGATGAATTTTTGCTTTACACAAAGACAAGAAACGCACACTGGAATGTCGAAGGCCCTGACTTTTATTCAAAGCATAAATTCTTTGAAACGCAGTATGGACAGCTTGAACAAATATGCGATGACGTCGCTGAACGCATTCGCGCACTTGATCATTACGCCATTGCTTCGCTCCAGGCCTTCTTAAAAGTTACCCATCTGACCGAAGAGTCGAGAGAGCATAATGACAGCACTGGCTTTATTCATGAATTATTAGAGGACCATGAAAGTGTTATTATTTTCATAAGAGAAAATATCAATCGCTTTTCCGACAAATTGCATGATGCGGGCACCACTGATTTTATAACTGGAATCCTGGAAACTCATGAAAAAATGGCCTGGATGCTTAGGGCGCAGTTGAAGTAATTAATCGGATTAGGGATAGAAGTTTACGCAAGAGGGGCCGCCGGATATTTTATACAGGTCTATGCTTCCATTTCTCACCTGTGGTAAGAAGGAAAGCTATCAAAGTCCGGTCTGCTAAAGAGAGAAAATTGCCCATACTCAAAGCCTTCGTATAGGTTTTATAAAGCTTGCATAATATATAGGCTGGCTATTTCGATTTTATTTTCGATTGAAACATCAGCAGGGAATTTCGCGTCGCCAAGATTGGGCGCATGTTCTAATACCTGGGCTTTTACATTTTCCTTCTTAATTCAGAATTTCGAAATCTGCATTCTTTTCTTTGAAGTCTTCTTTAATGACACTGTATGTTTTCTTGCCCGATGATGATTGTGATTTCGGCCGGATAATCGATTTCTCCCGGTTCAGCTTTCCTGAATTGTCTCCGCGAAATTTCTCGTAAAACCCTGTTGAATACAATGCATCCACATCGCGGAGAAGGCCTGCCAGTGTGATGTCCTTAACATTTGAATAGCCCATCACTTGCATCAGGTTGAGAGTATCGTTCAATATTTCACGCCGGCAAAATTCTAATGAACTCTGCGAAAACGTAGTTTCGCTATGAACAGGATGCTCGCTTTTTCCACCGGTGCATGGGGTATGGTTTTTAATTCTAACCACGTCCGATCCTAAAGCAAAAAGCCGAAGGACATCGAAGGGTGAGTAAATTTCAGAGGCAGCAACAATCTTTATATCGTCTTGTAACCCATATAGTTCCAAAGTCTTAGACGCAAATAACAAGGCTTCGTATAATCCAAGACTCAATTTATTATGAGGTTCGAAATGAAATTCATCTTTCTTTATCCCATCGTGTATAACCAGGTAGTCAGGGATGATGCCCGTTTTACGGAAAGCAAAACACATCTCGTGAAAATCTTTTTTATCAGAAATGCTAAGACTGATGCCAACCGGCTTCTTATCCGAAAGTTCTCTTAAAGAATCTAAAAATATTGACATGCTGTCGGCATTGCCAAATGCAGTGTGATTATGATTGTGGCGGTTATCCTTTTTATCCGGATGCATGTCATGACGGGAAGACCCGGTAATTCTATTTCCTGTTACAGAGCTATAACCTGTATCAAAATGATTCAATTCCAATTCAATCATTTTCACGTTTGGTTGCAGCGCAGTTATCCCGAAAGCTTCAGTGCTGAACTGGAAATTATGATCGCGACATCCTTCATAATCGGTAGCGATTCTCCAAATATGATTAATAGGTAAATGATCATTCACGCTTTGCACCTCGACAATTCTTTCGTCATCATCATCCGAAATTCTTGCATGCTTTGGGCTGGAATCAAGAGACAAATCGGATCTCGTGCATTCAAAAGAAATGATACTCGTCTGATATGGCTGAGCACATTGTTTGTTCCCAAGCAATGTAGTTAGTTCTTTTCTTTCGGTGTCGCCGATCGCAATTTCTGCAGCAGTGTCATTTAAATCGTAATCAACAGCCCGCTGCTTCCTATCGGCCTCACTTCTTCTTGTGACCATTCTCCAATAATAAATTGCAAAGCCGAGTGCTGGAAGGGAAAACGGCAATGCCCAATAAAAGTCGGCATTGTAGAGGTATGCTGTCGTAATGATGGACGCGTTAATAAGTACAACCATTACAAGAACGGCGCTGCTAAATGACAAGCGATTTTGATTCTTAAACATTTTAAGATATTTAAAATTTGAAACAATTATTTTCTGATAAACGACTTCGTTTTATTTCTTCTGAGAATCTCTTGCAAAGCGTCCACAGACAGTGATACCGACCTGCGATACCCTTCACTACTTTTTTTTACAAAGTGATCCTTACCCGGAACTACCAGTCTTATTTCGCATAAATTACTGCTGCCGGCATCCCTTACTACCGCGTCTGATCAGAATGACATTCGCCCGAATAATTTCATCACATTGTCTAAATAATTTTTCAACCTTTTCATTAACAAATGCTTTCAAATTATTCCCGGCTCTAAAACCCAGTGACCTGATAATAATGTTCATAAAATATTTTTTTAGGATTAGAAATACTTGATTTGGAAGCCTTGCTGTTTCAACCCAAAATGCATTTCAGTGAATACCGGCACATCAAAACCGTCTTAGATCTCCTCCGGTCCTGACCATGCAACGAATCTATACTTTGGATGTTAGAAGCACATTAAGAAGAAATTAAAAAGACATTAAATTATTTGTGCCGCACATTTTCGGCAATCGGAAGCTGTATTAGAAAAGTAGTGCCTTTGCCGACAATAGAGTTCACATTTATCTTGCCCTTGTGAAGTTTAACGATGCGATACGCCAACGGTAAGCCTACACCAAAACCCGTAATTGATTTGCTGTCTTCACTTCTGTAAAATGGTTGGAAAATATTCCGAAGATCGCTTTCAGCTATTCCTTTTCCATTATCTTCAATAGCGATGAAGATCTCTTTTTCCTGAACTAACAACTTTACTATAGCCCTATGATCGGGCGAATATTTACACGAATTGGAGACAACGTTTTTGATGGCAGAAAACAATAGTTCGGCGTTTCCAAACACTACCAATCTTTCCTCGTTTTCGGGTAACTTCTCAAACTCAAGCTTGACAGAATATTCGTCATTCATTTTAGTAATCTCACCGGGAAGCTGCATCAGTATCTCATCAACTCTTATTGAATTAATCTCGATTCCACCCTTGATCCCTGGCACAGTTGCAAATTGTAATAACGTTTGCGTTAGCTTGCCCAAATTGCGCACATCCTGGTAAACTGATTGCATCACGCCACGATATTCTTTAGCCTCCCTATTTCTTTGTAACGAAACCTCCAACTGGCTTGAAATTGAAGTCAGCGGCGTGGACAATTCATGAGATGCGGAAGAGATAAACCGGCGCTGCATTTCAAAGCTCTCTTGCAATCGGTCTAACAGCTCATTTAGCGTCTGGATCAGGTAATTCCATTCATCGTTGGCATCCCCGGACTTGATTCTGTGTGCCAGGTTTTGAGCAGAAATATGATGAACTTCATCGGCAATCTTCCTGATTGGCATCAGCAAAGCCTTTGAAAAAAAATATCCGAAGGTAAACGCAAATAGGTTTCCACAAATGAAACTTATGATCAGGATGATTCCAAGATGTTTAAGATTTCTTTTTCCTTCTTCATCAAACGCAGCCGCCAATATCACAGGCCGTCTGTCGTTCCTGGAATTGTACCAGGCAACAGCTTCCCTGTTTTTTATAGAAAAATAATAGGCCCCTTCAGCCCGCGCTTTGTCAAGGATTTCACTGGTAACATGCACCGTATCTCCAGGCGAATCGTTATACGCGTATATTCGTTCGTTTCGAGAATTGTAAACCTGGATGGTTTTCTCCTGCATAGGTATCACCGTGACAGAGTCGATTTTCATCATAAGGCTGTCACTGAAAACGCCCGGTTCATCAAGCATATTAGCGGTAGTCTGCACATGGTTGGCTAAATGTGCTTTAGTATTCTCTAACCGGATCGTATAAAAAAAGTAATAGATAAACCCACAAAAAAACGCAAGCAATACACACATTATAAGAGTAAAAAGCAACGTTATTTTGATTCTTATGTGCATTGCATCAGTGATCTTTTAAAACATAGCCCATGCCCACCTGGGTATGAATTAATTTGTGCTCAAAATGTTTGTCCACCTTATTACGGAGATAACTTATATAAACGTCAATTACATTGGTATTCGTTTCAAAGTCAATGTCCCAAACATTGATAGCGATATCCACTCTGGACACCATCCTGTTTTTATTTCGAAGGAGATATTCGAGCAGTTGAAATTCCTTCGCCGTGAGATGGACTATTCTTCCGTCTCTTTTTACCTCTTTGCTGTCAAGATCCATTTCAAGGTCGGCCGCCTTAAGTACATTCCCCACTGGCAGGCTCTGGTTCATTGTCCGCTTGAGCATTACCCGGATTTTCAGCAGGAGCTCTTTGAATTCGAAGGGCTTCACCATATAGTCATCGGCTCCTGATTCATATCCTTCTATTTTATCATTCAGGGCGCTCATTGAAGTCAACATCAACACAGGAACATGCTGATTTTGGGCCCGGATAGCCCGGCACAAATCATACCCATTCATACCCGGAAGATTTATATCAAGAATAATAAGATCAAAATCTTTCGCGCAAAATAAATGGTAACCTAACTTACCATCATAAGCCACTTCTACATCAAACCCAATTTCATCAAGCCCAAACTTAAGTGTGTCAGCAATTTTTTTCTCGTCTTCTACGATCAATATTTTCCTCTCCATAATAAAATATAGAATCTGCTTTGTTGAATGAAAGTTAGTTTATAGGAGCAATATACTTCTTATCATTTTAGAATTGGAAAAACGAATTGTTTCTAACCAATTTCTAATGCGGCCTTAACCAAGGGCTAAGAATCGCAATCTACATTTGAAGATAAAACAGCTTCGTCATTTTTTAAACACGAAAAAAGCGAAAAGCCTGACTTCAAAACAATGAAAGAACAGTCAATTATAGGACACTTTTAATACTATCAAAATGAATGTCATTCCATTTGTTCAAACGAATACGGCAGCCAGATATCAAACAATCTACAAACCCGAATTCCCGAAACACAGTGACCAGGATGAGAGGAACAGGTCTCTAAATGTGGAAGAATCACCTGTGCAGTCTGTCAGGAAATGGCAAGCACAAGCTGGTCCCTCCCCGTTTAAGGTTTTTAAGACAATCCTACGGGACGATTTCAATAAATGGAATACTGATTTCCTTGCCGAATACCTGATGAAGACGCATCACGCATTTGCGAAAACAAATGTGCTCACAATCCATGGCCTCGCTCAAAAAGTTGCATATCGTCATTGCGAAAATCACCCGGAATTGTTAACGCTGATTGAGGTCATCTTTTTGTTCCAGCATGATCTACTCAATCAAATGAAAAAAGAAGAACAAACAATCTATCCATACCTCAAACAAAAAGACAGAAGTCAGCTTAAGAATGACAAAAATATGCACTCCGCAATTTTGATACACAGGATGAAGTGGATGAAATATGAAAACGATAAGGCATTAGAATACCTGAAAGTCCTTCGCCAGGTAACCTATAATTTTGGCACGCCTTCTGATGCTTGTGAATCATATAAAGCTTTATTTCAAAAGTTACAGGAGTTTGAAGAGGATTTGCAACTGCATATATATTTGGAGAATGAAATTTTGTTTCCAAGAATAGTTGGTTCTCCCAATTGACAGGTGAATTCGCCGCTAAGGAGAAATACCTCCAATCATTCGGCCTTTTCTAAGTCCGATGAATAAAACGATTAACAAAATGAATTATGGAAAAGAATAAAATAAAAAGCCTGGCCAACTTTGGCCAGAGTACATGGCTTGATTTTTTCGATCGGGAAATTATGGACTCTGGCAAGCTCGAAAAATTAATCAGTAATGATGGAGTGAGCGGAGTGACTTCTAACCCTTCCATTTTTGAGAAAGCAATCAATGGTAGTTCGGATTATGACCAGGACATTGCTGCCATGTCTCAAAAAAATAGTGGAAGTGAAAAAATATTCTATGCGTTTGCCGTGAAGGATATACAGCGGGCAGCAGATATTTTTAAGCCCATCTATGAGAAAACAAATGGAAGCGATGGCTTTGTAAGTCTTGAAGTTTCACCTCTTCTCGGACATGACACTGATGGTACGATCAGGCAGGCAAGGGAGTTGTGGAGCGCGGTTGACCGAAAGAACGTCATGATCAAAATTCCAGGAACGACTGAAGGCCTGGCTGCAATCCGGAAATGCACAAGCGAAGGAATCAACATCAACATCACACTTCTTTTCGGATTGCCGCGATACAAGGAAGTTACTGATGCATACATATCTGGTTTGGAGGATAGAGTTAAATCCAATCAGTCAATCGAAGATATTACTTCAGTGGCCAGTTTTTTTCTCAGCCGTATTGATGTATTAATCGATCCAATACTAGAAAAAAAGAATTTGACGAATATAAAAGGAGAAGTAGCAATAGCCTCAGCTAAAAAAGCCTACGAAATGTATAAAGATATTTTCAGCAATGAGAGATTTAAAAAGCTGGAGGCAAAGGGAGCAAAAAAACAACATGTGCTTTGGGCGAGCACCAGCACTAAAGATCCTTCCTATAGTGATGTGAAATATGTGGAGGCATTAATAGGTAAGGAAACAATTAATACGCTGCCGCTGGAAACAATAGAGGCTTTTAACGATCATGGCAATGCAGCTAACCGGCTCGAAGAGGACCTCGATAAAGTAAATACTGTTTTTGCAGAACTGAAAAAAACCGGCATTGACATCGATGAAATCACGCAAAAGCTGGAGGACGAAGGAATAGAAAAATTTGACAAGGCTTACAATACACTGCTAAAAACCATCGAAAACAAAAAAGTTTAAACAGTATGAAAGATCATTTTGAAAACCTATCTGAAGAGGAGAGACAATTATTATACAAAGCTCCAATACTCCTGTCTGTCCTCGCTTCCTGCTCTCCAAAGGAAGTTCATCAAGGTCAAAAAGCCGACGCTATTAAGCTGGCACATTTGAAAACTTTTACAGCCATGCCATCGTTGCTTTCCTATTATGCAGAGGTGGAGAAAAACTTTAAAGAACAGTTTGAAGATGCAATAGAAAAATATTGTCCCTGTGATGAAAGTAAACGAAACGAAATAAAAAAGGAGCTCGCTAAAATCAATTTAATTATAAACAAACTCGATAAAGAGTGGGCACAATCACTTCACATAAGCCTTGAGAAATTCGCAAACCATGTGAAGAAGGCCAGGCATAGTGTTTTCCAGGATTTCATTTTCCCCATTCCGCTTGAGGGCTTCACGTTTTAGATTCAAAATTCTTCCAACACATCCGGATTTAATGTTTTACTATTTTCCGGAACATACCTGGAAAACGTTGCATTAAAACTTCAGTGTAAAATATTTTCCCCGTTTCTTCTCGATTTTTTTAATTGCCTGTCTTACATCTTCAATAACGAAGTCCATGTAAAAAAAAAAATTATCGGAGATAATACCCTTGACGTTATTCTGTCGAAATACAATCTCTTTCGGCATTGTATTTGGGCGCCTTGACCGATGATATATTGTTTTAGTATCACCTTATTCTGGCCTTTTTTAGTTTACTCCATAGCGGTAGTTTTATTGGTATCGGGAATGTTGATTCTTTCCCATTTTTTGGGCGAACGCCATTCCGAACTTGCCACCGATGACCCTTATGAATCAGGAATTCTTGAAACCGGATCTGCAAGAGTTCGTCTTCCAATTAATTTTTATATCGTCGCTCTCCTCTTTGTCATTTTCGACATTGAAGCAATTTTTGTTATCGCATGGGCTATATCGGTAAAGGCATTAGGATGGGCCGGATATATTGCTATACTCATTTTTATCGGAGTATTAATTTCTCTACTTATCTACGAATGGCGCATCGGTGCCTTGGATTTCGGCCCCAACAGTAAAAAAATATTAAGAGCTTATCGCAAACAAAAGACAAACAGTAAAATATGAAATGGTGGACAACAAAGGCGAACGATCCAACTGTTCCAGTGTCTGGAAATAGTTCTTTTGAAGAGACGATTCAAAAATCTATTGTGTTAACCAGGATGGAGGATTTAATTGCATGGGGAAGAAAAAATTCTATATGGCCATTCAATTTCGGACTATCGTGTTGCTACGTTGAAATGGCAACCAGCATCACCAGTAAATACGATATCTCCAGGTTTGGAGCAGAAGTAATCCGGGGAACTCCCCGCGAATCTGATATGATAGTGATCGCAGGAACTGTGTTCCTAAAAATGGCGCCTGTTATTAAACATCTGTACGAACAAATGATGGAACCACGCTGGGTTATTTCTATGGGTTCTTGTGCCAACTCCGGCGGTATGTACGATATATATAGTGTGGTTCAGGGTGTAGATAAATTTATGCCGGTAGATGTTTACGTACCGGGATGTCCTCCACGGCCGGAGGCATTTATGGAAGGTCTG
>JBDSGZ010000075.1:0-5855 GCA_039918735.1 Ginsengibacter sp. | reverse complement strand
TTCTACGTCAGAAGACTTCAATCTTTTTTGAATATCCAGGAGTGGTGGGAAACCGGCATTTCCTTTACGATCAACACCATGGCAGGTTGCGCAGGTCTTTTGATATAGAACCTCACCAGCTTTTTTCATTGGAGCTCCATCAAGCTCCTGGGCTGGTGCATCCTTTCTTACAAGCAACTGGTTCATGGTTGGGAAATCATTGATTCCTACATACATCATCCCGGTTTCCATATCCACACAGGCGCCACTCCATTCTGCCCCACCCCGATATCCCGGCATCTGTAACATCCCTTGTAGAGAAGGGGGAAGGTAAATATCACCCCACGCATATTTCTTCGCTAGATTTAGAATAAAGTCATGGGATTCAGGAGAAATATCTGTAATGATGCTCGTATCAAATTTGATACGTGCAAGTGGGAGCGGCTTTTCGGGAAATGGTTGTGTTGGCCAGGCCTGCTCTCCAGGCATCCCTGAAGCCGGAACAGGTTTCTCTTCCACGGGAAAGAGAGGTTTTCCGGTTTCCCTGTCAAATAGAAACACAAAACCAGTTTTCGATAGTTGTGCGACTGCATCCACATTTTTCCCATCCCTTTTTACAGTTACGAGATTAGGGGGTGTAGGCAGATCATAGTCCCAAAGATCGTGATGAGTAATCTGGAAATGCCAGATGTATTTTCCAGTTGCCGCATCAATGGCTATCACAGAATTACCAAAAAGATTTTGTCCCAATCTTTCGCCGCCATAAAAATCAAACGCAGCAGAACCCGTCGCTGCGAATATCATCCCTCTTTTCCGGTCGATACTCAAACCAGACCAGGCATTGCAGCCACCAGCATTTTTTTGAGTTCCCTCTGGCCAGGTATCAGCCCCGAACTCACCAGGTTGTGGTATAGTATGAAAAATCCATTTCATTTCTCCTGTCACTGCATCATAGGCCCGTATGTGGCCGGGGGAACCACCATAACCTTCAGCAACTGACGACCCGGTAATAATTAAGTTTTTGTAGGTAACAGCAGGAGATGTATTCGTAACATTTTCTACCTGACCAAGGGTGTTATCACTTCTGAGATTCTTATTGAGATCAACATAACCACTATCTCCGAAGCTCATGATTTGCGTTCCGGTTTTTGCATCCAATGCAATCATTTTATTTCCCGGAAATAAAAATAGTCTTTCATCATCGCCATTTTTCCAGTAGGTAAGGCCACGGCTATATCCACCTTCTTTACTTTCCGCACTAAAGGGATTGAATTTCCAGATTTGTTTACCAGTTTCCGCATTTAAAGCGAAGACTTTCAATTTCGGTGAAAGGCCATAAAGAATTTTATTCACTATAATTGGATTGCATTCGAGACTCTCGAATTCATTCAGATCTCCGGTGCGGTAGGTCCAGGCTACCTTAAGATCGCTTACATTTTTTACATTGATTTGTTTTAGTTGCGAGTAGGCATTTGTACCGTCATCACCACGATAAACTTCCCATGAAGTATATTGAGCTTTGTTATCGTTGTGGCATGAAGAAAATGTAAATGAAAGTACTATGACCAGGAATAAAAACTTCAAAGAGTGCGGAACTCTTCTCAACGTGGTTTTCATTGCAGTGTCAAAGCGCGGAAGTACTCTTGCTGTCATTGCTAAATTGGAATTTTTTAATGAGAATTTTGTTGCCTCTTTGCCAAATTTCATGATTCTCTAATGAATACTGTAGATTATTTTTATTTATTTGATAAAATAAGAATAAACAAAATGAAATGTTCTTTCTTAAGCAAAAAAGAAATTTCATTATTTTTTTTATTTACATTTTTGAAAGCCTATAAATACTTAAGCATATATGAAATCGCACAATCACGAACCTAAAAAATATCCAAACGCTTTATGTAAAGCAATGGTTTATAAAAATAAATGGAACCCCGCCACTCGATTTAGATTTACAGGTAAGTTGTGGATTGTAATTCTTTTATTCTTTCAGCTCCAATGGATGGAAAGTTTTTCAGCAGACTTTTCAGATTCCACTTTAAACGTTATTCCGTATCCGCAGCAGGTTCTTTTCGAAGGCAATGAATTCACTTTTCAACGCCGGCTGAATATTGTACTGGATAAAAACCATTCTGCTTCCGATGAATTTACTGCCAATGAGTTAATCCGTGATCTAAAAAATGACTGGAAGATTGACGCGGCCCGTTCTAATAAAAAAGAGAGCTATTCCATCATATTGCAACACAAAAAATTATCTTCAAAAACAGGCAGGCAAGGTTACCGACTTTCAGTAAATAAAAACGGAGTTGTCATTTCAGCGCCCAGCGAAGAAGGATTGTTTTATGGAACACAGACCTTGCTTCAATTAATTGAAAAGAATGAAGACGGTTATAAAATCAAGGGATTAAAAATTACTGATTGGCCCGATATACCCGAACGAGTAGTACACTATGATACCAAACATCACCAGGATAAATTCTCTTACGTAAAAAGTTTTATCAAAGATCTTTCCCGCTATAAGATCAATATTCTTCTTTGGGAATGGGAAGATAAATTTGCCTATCCCAGCCATCCTGAAATCGGTGCCCCTGGCGCGTTTACGCCTGCTGAAATCCAGGAACTGACTGACTATGCACGACAATACCACATTCAAATCGCTCCTTTGGTGCAGGGGCTTGGTCACTCGAGTTTTATTTTAAAATGGCCTCAATTCGCAAACCTTCGTGAGATACCGGCATCCAATTTTGAATTTTGTCCACTAAAGGACGGCAGCTATAATTTACTCTTTGACCTCTGGAAAGATGCCATGGACGCAACGAAAGGTTCAAAATATATTCATATCGGATCTGATGAAACGTATGAGTTGGGAGAATGTGAACAATGCAGGGAAAAGGCCAAGACAATCGGAAAGAAAGGACTCTATCATTTATTCAGCGATAAGGCAGCAAACTTTGTATTATCCAAAGGCCGTACACCTATGTTATGGGAAATGCCTATGGGTTGGAAATATCAAGCCGACCTGCCGCCGGTGCAGCCCAACAAAGGACTTGTCCTCACCGAGGAAGATACACATCGCGATAAGCAATTGGAAAATGCCCGTGAAGCCAAAGACCTTGGATATAAAGTTTTCTTTTATGATCCCAACCCTGGAATCGAACCCTTATTTCTACCCTATTATTACAGAGATGAAGAAGACGTAACCGGAGGCTTGGGCAGCCTCCAGGATTCGTATAATCTGCTGACCAAAGCCGCTAATTCAGGTCTTTATGACGGAGTGATTCGCACTTCCTGGGACGATGCGGGTTCGCACAACCAGATGTGGATGCTGTCCTTTGTAACCGCTGCGGAATATTCCTGGAACGGTCGATCACCAGGCTTAGATTCCTTCACAAAAACTTTTTTCAAAGATTACTATGGAGACCAGGCGAGCAATATGGCTGAGCTTTTTAGGTTGCTTAATGAGGGAGGCTATTATTACTGGAACACCTTTGAAAGAAAAGTATGGCATTGGGGTGAAATAGGAAAGACTTATTTGCCTGATTTGCCGCGTGGAGATGCTGTTGAATATGATCCCTATTGGAACACGCTTCATGGTGATATGGGCAAAAAGTCCAGGCTGGAACTCGAAAAAATAAACCGTGCACTGGATATAATAAAAGTCAATGAAGAGGCAGGAGTAAAACATCCTTACGATTTTGAATTATTTGAAACCATAGCGCAACTAATTCGCCACACATGCATCGCGTATGAAGATCTATCGCTGGTGGAGCAATCTATAAAGGCGGCAAACAGGCTGACTTTTATTGACAGGGATAGCACATACTTTTATTTAGATAAGGCGGCTCAAATCGTGGACGGGTGCATCAAACAGCGGACAGAAGTATTCAACAATTTAACCGCTGTTTGGGAAAAAACAAGATTTCCAAAAGGCATGTCAACCGATGAAAAGAAATATTTTTTCCAGCAGGACAGGACGAGACATTTTGCAAACCGCAGGCCGGATATGACCTATCTTATCTATGATGAGCAAAAGCTGAATATGGAAGGCTGGCTGGAGAAGTTAAGGAGTTACATGGAAAAGTATAAAAGCAATTCCTTTCAGCAGTAAGCAGCAGCTTATTTTTAAAACTTACCAGGTGAAGAAGTCTTTGGAAAGTGATTGGAAAGATGTTCGGACTCTTTGGAACTTTCATTGAAAAAATCTAAGAATGAGGTACCCTTCCGGGCATTAAATCTCCAGGGGGTAACGGGTGCAAACATCGAATTTTAATCGAACCGTAATTTCATCCTTCGATGTTCTTGCGAAGGGAAGGAAATGATTTTCGTTTGAACAGCTATTTCATTTTCTATAACTTGCTTTAGATGCGTTCTGTCGCAGAGTTTTTCAGTCACCATAAATCAGCATTTAAAATTTTTCAAAATAAATGATAACATTCAGCAAGGCGGCGATTGCAGATGGCAACGGCGGCTTTATTATCGACCAAACAGAAATAGGAGAACCGTTAGCAGATGAAGTGTTGGTGAAGATGAAAGCTGCTGGTTTATGCCATACTGATCATGATTCATTACGATGGGGAAAACCAATTGTGATGGGACATGAAGGCTCGGGAGTTGTTGTGAAAACTGGCGAAGCTGTGACAACCGTCGTACCCGGTGATCATGTTATTTTAAATTGGGCGACACCATGCGGCCATTGCTTTCAATGCCGCGAAGGAAATGAACACATTTGTGAAAATAATTCTCCCGTAGTTGCAGGCAATGATGGCTATACCCCCGGCCATGCCCATTTAGAAGGAACGAAATGGAATGGGAAACCTGTTGAACGATCCTTTAACCTCGGCACTTTGTCTGAATATACATTGGTTAAATCTTCAGCCCTTGTGAAGAATACATCAAATAAAATTTCTTTTGAAGCCGCGGCAATCATTAGTTGTGGAGTGATGACAGGTTTTGGATCGGTCGTCAATGCGGCAAAAGTAAAAGCCGGTTCTTCGATTGTGGTGCTGGGTTGTGGCGGTGTTGGCCTCAATGTAATACAGGGAGCTAAAATTTCAGGAGCGTCTCTTGTTATCGCAGTTGATATCAATACACAGCGTCTTGAAATGGCAAAGCAATTTGGAGCAACGCATATTATCAAAGCTGATAAAACGGACAAAGGATTATTAAAATCAGCGGAAGAGGTTAAAAGATTAACCAATGGCCGTGGCGCAGACTATGCCTTTGAATGTACCGCCATTCCTGAATTAGGCGCAGCTCCTTTGGCTATGATAAGGAATGCAGGCATGGCAGTGCAGGTGAGTGGTATTGAACAGGAAATAATTGTTGACATGCGGTTGTTCGAGTGGGATAAAATTTACATCAACCCATTGTATGGACAGTGCCGACCGCAAATTGATTTTCCGAAAATCATTGATCTGTATGAATCGGGAAGTTTATTGTTAGAAGAAATGATAACAAGAAAATATTCCTTAAACGAACTTGACCGGGCATTCGATGACATGCTAAATGGAAGAAATGCAAAAGGTGTTATAATTTTCGATTAAAGATTTTTTATGTCAAAATTCAGAACAATAGAAATATCAGATCCACGATTTGAAAACAATCACCTGCGTTTCGTGACGGTAAAGACACCTAATTTAAAAGGACGCGGGGACATCTGCGTTTTCGTTCCGCCTTCGATAAAAACTGAACTGGATACTCCGGTTGTCATCTTACTTCATGGCGTTTATGGAAGCGCCTGGTCGTGGCCGGTGAGCACAGGCGTACATCTACAGGCGATGCGAATGATAGAGCGTGATGAAATTCCACCAATGGTTATTGCGATGCCCTCTGACGGTTTGTGGGGCGATGGCTCAGCCTATCTTGCTCACAACGGTTAT
>JBDSGZ010000074.1:0-5526 GCA_039918735.1 Ginsengibacter sp. | reverse complement strand
ATTTCGGCGATCTTAATTTCAATGTCAACCAGCCAACTGTTACACATAGGAGAGAGTTGGCCGAAGAGAAAAAAGTTAGGGTCAGCAACGATCCCAACGGAGTTCAAGGTTCCATTCGGATTGCACGTCCATTCCCCACAAGACAACACCCGGACTACAATAAGGTTAAAATTTTAAACATGCTGTTTGGTGGCTATTTCGGATCGAGACTCATGGCTAATATAAGAGAAGAGAAAGGGTACACCTACGGCATACATAGCTACCTTGAGAATCATGTACAACAAGGTGCATGGGTGATTTCTACAGAAGCTGGCAAAGATGTTTGTGAGGCAACGGTGGAAGAAGTTTATACAGAAATGAAGTTACTTAGAGAGGTCTCAATTGACGAAGAGGAATTGCTATTGGTGAAGAACTATATGATGGGCCTCAATCTTGCAAGTCTTGACGGTCCGTTTAAAGTAATTGCACGGTGGAAAGACCTGATGCTTCACGGTTTTGATGAAAGCAATTATTATGACTATATAAATACAATAAAAAATATTTCTGCCGATGAAATACGGGAACTTTCGAAGAAGTATTTGTTGCCGGAGGATTTTTTTGAGCTGGTAGTTATTTAGTGAACATAGTTAAATCTATACAAATGAAATTTCTTACTCGTCTTCTTATCACCGCTGCCGTCGTTTACGGACTTTCAATTATTCTCGATCCTCATTTAAGAATTGCTTCATTCGGCACCGCCCTGATCTTTGCACTTGTTCTTGCATTTTTGAATGCAATCTTAAAGCCTATTCTCATCATACTTACCTTACCGATAACGATTCTCACTCTTGGAATTTTTTTAATCGTGATAAACGTGCTCATGATTCTGCTTGCCGCTAAGTTTGTTGACGGCTTCTATATCCAGGGATTTTGGTGGGCACTTATCTTCGGTATTCTTCAGTCATTTTTTACTTCGATAATTTTAAAGATGACGAGTAAGAAGTGAAATCTGCCTGGCTTTTCTTCTTTTTTATTTACGGTTGAATAGTTGAAATTTGTACCATGCAATTCAACAGGAAAGATTTATCGCCGGAAACATTAATTGATCTTTACAGGAAACTTGTATTCCCCAGGCTCATAGAAGAAAAGATGCTGCTGTTATTGCGCCAGGGAAAGATTTCAAAGTGGTTCAGCGGTATCGGGCAAGAAGCTATTTCCGTAGGTGCCACTTATGCCATGCAGCCCGATGAATGGATCATGCCTTTGCATAGAAATCTCGGAGTATTTACCACCCGCAATATCCCAATTGAAAACTTATTCAAACAATGGCAGGGTTATGAGGATGGCTATAGTAAAGGGAGGGAACGAAGTTTTCATTTCGGCGACAAGGAGCATTTTATTTGCGGTATGATCTCTCACCTCGGTCCGCAGCTTTCGGTTGCCGGTGGAACAGCGCTCGCATATAAATTAAAAAAAGTAAAAAAAGTTTCCCTTGCGTTTACTGGTGACGGAGGAACAAGTGAAGGAGATTTTCATGAGGCTCTGAACGTTGCTTCAGTATGGAATCTACCGGTGATTTTCCTGATAGAAAATAATGGCTACGGTTTAAGCACTCCTGTAATTGAACAATATAATTGCAAGAATCTATCAGATAAAGCGGCTGCCTATGGAATCGAAGGGAGGCAAATTGATGGCAATAATGTATTAGAGGTTTACGAAACAATTAAAGAACTGAGAAACGATTGCATTGAAAACCAGCGGCCCTGGCTGATTGAATGCATGACCTTTCGAATGCGTGGACATGAGGAAGCGAGCGGTACCAAATATGTACCGAGAGATCTATTCGAAAAATGGATGATGAAAGACCCAATTAAAAATTATGAAAGGTTTTTAATTGAAGAAAAAATTCTGACCAACATTGATGTGGCAGAAATCAGGAACGAACTCAAAGAGAAATTGATGTCGCTGCCGCCTGCTAATGCCGAACAAAAGAAATCTTTATCTGGAAAAGAAATTTCACAACGAGAGCTTACTGATGTCTATGCAAAACCGGCAAATGATTACGGTGCATCGGCAACTTCTGAACAGACAGTACAACTCTCACTTTCAAAGGGACCAAAAAGAGATCTGCGTTTTATAGACGCTATTAAAGAAGCGCTTCATCAATCGATGAGCCAGCATTCCAATCTTGTGTTAATGGGCCAGGACATTGCGGAATATGGTGGCGCTTTCAAAATAACAGAAGGATTCATAAATGATTTTGGAAAAGAAAGAGTTCGCAATACTCCACTCTGTGAAAGTGCTATCGTTGGAGCTGCATTAGGATTGAGCCTGGAAAATTTTAAATGTGTAATGGAAATGCAATTTGCCGATTTTGTAACTGTCGGCTTCAACCAGATCGTTAATAACCTTGCTAAAATACACTACCGGTGGGGTCAGAAGGCGGACGTTGTTATTCGTATGCCGACCGGCGCAGGAGTGGGTGCAGGCCCCTTTCACAGCCAGAGCAATGAAGCCTGGTTTGTGCATACGCCGGGGTTAAAAGTTGTTTATCCTTCCACGCCTTTCGACGCGAAAGGCTTACTTATTTCCGCCATTCTGGATCCAAATCCTGTAATGTATTTCGAACATAAAGCACTTTACAGAAGCACTACAGACGATGTTCCAATTGATTATTACGAGGTAGAAATAGGCAAAGCAAGACAGGTGCGTTCAGGAGAGGATATTACCATCATCACTTATGGTATGGGTGTTTTATGGGCCACTGATTATGCTGATCAACATCCGGAAATTTCAGTGGAGATCCTGGATTTGAGAACGCTGTTGCCGTTGGATTTAAAAGCCATCCGCAGCGCTGTTAACGCCACTGGAAAAGTGCTGGTGCTTCATGAAGACACAATGACCGGGGGAGTTGGAGGTGAAGTGGCTGCATGGATTGCACAAAATTGTTTTGAATTTTTGGATGCACCCGTTATGCGCTGTGCATCTCTCGATACGCCTGTTCCATTCAATAGCGATTTAGAAAATAACTTTTTAGCGAAGTCAAGACTGGATGAGATGGTACAGAAATTAATTCATTACTGAGATTGAATTCAGATTCTTAATTCTGCGTTTCGTCAGGAATGAATTTCATTGAAATAGAATTTACACAATGCCTTGTATTTTTAGAAGTCAACTGCTCACCAGTAAATACATGACCAAGGTGTGCTCCGCAATTGTTACAAATAATCTCTGTTCTTCTTTGATCTGCGTCTGTAATACGTTTAACCGCCCCGGGTATTTCGTCATCAAAACTTGGCCATCCGCAATGTGATTCGAATTTATCTTTTGATTCATACAACCGCGCATCACATCTTCTACAGAGATAAGTGCCGCTCCGTTTGTTGTTGTTATATTCACCGGTGAAAGGCATTTCAGTTCCTTTATGAACGATTACTCTTTCTTCTTCCGGTGTTAGCTTGTTGTATTCCATTGAACTTTTATTTATTACAAAAATAAGAAAACGTTGAGCCGGCTGAAGATCTTTCACTTTTCATTATGTCTCAGATGAATTTGGGAATGACTGCCTTTTCTAAAAAACGAAATGGATTTACAAAGAAGAATTTGAACCAACTTGCCAAATAAAATTTTCCAAATTGGCGAGTTGGGAGAAATGTAGTTGAGAAAATTTTTAAGGCTAATACCATTTTGCTACCCACACAGAAACGCTGCCGGCAGGAGCAAAAAATTCAGCCCATCCATTTTTTCCTATGGTTATTTCCTCAGAACGATTTTCTAAAAGATCGACGAAAGTTTTTCCGGCATACCATTTTCCGACTTCCATTCTTTTATGACCATTGTCGCCGTTAGATATCAACACCGCGCAACCACTGTGGTAGCCGTCTCCTTCCCTCGTCCAGCCTACGCAATTGCGATGATTGAAATAGTCACGTTGAAAACCATACGCATGATCTTTACGAGCCTGCATCAGTTTTTCAATCTTTGGAACGCCAGGCATCCAGATGTCATATTCATTCCCGTCTTTTCCATAATCCCTGTAATTAGCTCCAAAAAGATCCGGGTAAAAAACGCAGGGATATCCTTCCTGGCGAAGTAGAATCAAAGCATATGCGATCGGCTTAAACCATGGATCTACAGGTGCTTCAAGAGCTTGCAATGGCTGTGTATCATGATTGCTCACAACAGTTACTGCTTTTTCCGGCATCGCCTTAACCAGTGTCTCCTTGAAGATATTTCTCATGTCATACTTATTGCCGACTCTTGATGCATGATGAAGATTGTGATGGAGTGAAGAATCAAACAAACTCATGCTTCCTCCGGTTGCTTCGATGTATCTCAATAGCAGGTAAAGCTGGCCTGGCGCCCAATATTCACCCACAGCAAATATTTCTTTTGATATGCTTGATCTTAGCGCATGCAGCCACTCCACATAAAAAAAGGGAGAGATGTGTTTTACTGCGTCAAGCCGCACTCCGTCAAAATTTCCCTGTTCCCAATACCATTTGCCCCACCTGTTTAATTCTTCCCTTACGAAATCATTCCTGAAATCAATATCGTTATACATAAGGTAATCGTAATTACCTTTTTCATCATCAATCATCTCCTGCCAGCTGCTGCCGGAATCTTTTACAATTCGAAATATACCGTCTTCGCTGAGGTCGTGTGCATAGTCAACGCCGGTAAAGCAGCTATGGGTCCATTCAAACGCGGAATATTTTTTTTGCCTTCCGGGGAAAGTAAATTTTGTAAAAGCATCAATGTCGAATGGTTCTGAAATATCTTCATTCCTGTCATCCGGATTCACTTTTACAACTTTTATTCTTTCTATCTCATCACCGCCAGCTTTGTGATTCAGCACAATGTCCACTATTACCCGCATGCCGTTTGCCCGCACTGCTTTCAGTGCTTCCAGGTATTCTTCGCGTGTCCCATACTTTGTGGGAACCGTTCCTTTTTGATCAAACTCGCCGAGGTCGTACAGATCGTAAACATCGTAGCCCGTACTGTATCCACCGTTGGCTGCTTTAAATGCAGGTGGGAACCAGATAGCCGTAAAGCCTAACTGGGCAAGCCTTGGAGCATTTTCCTTAATCTCTTTCCATAAATTTCCATGACCTGGAAGATACCAGTGGAAGTATTGTAGTATAGTACCGTTGACCATCGAATAAATATAATTTAGTTAGCGTGGGATTCTGCAAGAGATATAACATCGATTCACAGCAATCTGTTTGATCCTTTCACTTTTATTTCCAACTGGGCATAAATTAGCATACGGATGGAGATATTGACAAGCTCAGAATTTATTTAAAATTTTGGTTGGATTTTTTTGAGCGACGTTTCACTTTTGCTGCTATCGGTAATTGACAAATCATATTCAAACACTTTTTCCATTTTGCTCCGGTTAAATTCTTTTTCATTGTTTGCCAAAAAAATGGTTGCTACACCATTACCAATAAAATTTGTTATCGCCCTGGCTTCACTCATAAATCTATCAACGCCGAGCAGTAATGCAAGACCTTCCAGAGGTATGACTTTTATGGCTGTCAG
>JBDSGZ010000073.1:0-4358 GCA_039918735.1 Ginsengibacter sp. | reverse complement strand
CATTTTTTCGGATTGAATGAGTTGTTTTTGTGCTGCTTTCAATTCAGTCAGCGTATTTTCTATACTCTGTTTGGCATGTTCCAGTTTGGTGAAATCTTCATAGCGGGCATAAGCAATGGAAAATGCTTCAGCGAGGGATTTTACCAAAACAATTTCATCTTCATTTAATTGGATTGAATTGCCCACATAAAGCATTCCCTGGACGAAAGGAACAAAATGTAAATCGAGTGATTCTGGTGGGTCAGCAGCGCCCTGGTAGGTTTCGGGGTTTTGAATTTGTCCCTGCTCCATCATGGATTTTGTCCAGTCAATAAATTCTTCTTTATTCCAGTGTTGGTGATACACCAATCCTTTGCGCCAATATTCCACTGAATTTTTTGTCAGTTCATTTGAATTAAAAGGCAGATTCAACACTGCAAGAGATTGCCCGTCCGGTGAAGACAGGTACACATGGGTCATTGCATTGCTCTCATCGATAATGAAAACGCCACAGCGTATGAAAGGCACACCCAGCGTTGTAAGCTCATGCCATATCAATGGCGTGATATGATTTAAGTCTTCTGTTGACCGCATGCTTGCAATCTGTCCACGAACCCGATCCAACGAAGCTTGCCTCGTGGCTTCTCTTGCCTGCGCTTCTGCTTTTTGCAGATCGAGGAAACGGATGTAGGCTTGTTCAAAAACTCTTGCAAACCGTTTTAGGACTTCAATTTCTCTTTCTGAAAATAATTGCCCGTCGTAGTTAGCAAGTTGAAGGCCTGTATTTTTTGTCAATGCGTATGAAAATACGGCGGAGTCGCTTTCTAAAAGATATTTTTTTCGGGCATCGGATAGTTGCCTGTAGTCTGTATGCTCAAAAGCAAAACTGAACCAATCATTTTTTTCCTGGAAAGAATATTTTTTTACGAAGGAACTTTTTCCTTTTTCCCTTGCGTCTTCTAAATCCCTGAACATGTTAAAATCGAAATAGGAAAGATGGAAGCAGGTAGAATATTGGTGTCCCGAGAGAGCAACCCATTGTTCAAGGTTGTGGGAGTCATCTTTAAAAATGAAAATGCTGGCGGCATTCATGATAACATCAAGCTCGTTTAGTCTGTCGAACACTGTACGAACTATTTCCGGAAGTTCTTCACTCTTATGCATCGCTAAAGACCTGCTTCTTACTTTTTCCAAAGCAGCTTCAATTTGCGCTTCCCTTGCCTGTGCTTCTGCTTTTTTGAGATCAAGGAAACGGGTATAGGTTTGTTCAAAAACTTTTCCGAAACGCTTGAAAATAGCATGTGCTTCGGGTACCGGTTCATACGTAATAAACATGAGGCTTACTTTTGAACCAAATACAAAATGTTCGTATTGACTTGATGGAAATTGAAATCCACTTTCTAATACTCCTTTAAATTGTTTTTCTCCAAACTTCCCCAATTGACGATATACTTCAGCAAGTGCCTCCCCTTCTTCATAATTAACGTAAAACTCTTCGCCTCTTATTTTGGCATTAAGTAATTCAATAGAAACGGGCATTATGGTTGCATCAATGGTGTACGGCTCCATAAATCCACCCTTTGGATTTGTTATGTAGTCTGTATAAAAGTTATTGTCATCGCTCCAGACATTAAAGCCGGTTGTCCATGTTTTGATACCAAGGTCGCTTACTTGCCTGAACAGTAACGCTGCCACCTCAGTAAGTTCATCACTCTTTTGCATTGCCATTGTTCGAGTCCGTACTCTTTCCATTGAAAGTTGAACATGCGCTTCTCTTGCCTGTGCTTCGGCTTTTTGCAAATCCAGAAAACGGGTGTAGGTCTGTTCGAAAACTTTTGCGAAACGTTGCAGGATAATTGCATTTTCAGCCGACAAAGCAGAAGGAGCCCACATCAATGCCCCGTGGCTCATATATGCCAGGTTAAAAATAGCATGTTCGTTTGCTGAAAGCATCGCCTTTTCTTCGTCAGGTAAATTTTTATAGCCCGATTGAGTGAACATTTCTTCGACATAACTTTTTAAAGCAGGCCCGGACAATTCGATTGAAACAAATTTTGCTCCCTCTCTCCATGCCGCCAGTTGAGCCGCATGAAGCGGATGCTCACTATTGTTCACCTGGTAACTTTCAACATGGTTTTTTTGAATGAAGCCTGCCAGCCAGTGCTCCATGTTGCCGGTTTTTTCATCCATGATAATTATGGTAGCTGCGCCAAATTTGAAATCCAGCTTTTGTAGCTCATCGTATACAGTCACGGCTACATCCATTACCTCGTCACTTTTATGCATTGCCATTGAGCGGCTTCTCAACCGTTCGAGCGCCGCTTCAATCATTGCTTCTCTTGCCTGTGCTTCTGCTTTTTGCAAATCGAAAAAGCGTGTATATGTCTGATCAAATACTACAGAAAATCTTTTTAGCATTAAAATTATTTCACCTGATACATATTCATTGGAAGAGAAGGACAGCCATCCTTTTGAAAAGAAACTAATATTTACAATCCACTGGTCTTCCGGGAAATTTACTTTCGTTTCCAGAAAGCTATTTCGGAATTCATTATATTTTTTCAATTCCTGTCCCTCAAACTTCAATGTCAATGATTTCCGTTTTGCTTTACATGCAATAACTGCTTTAGCCATCACATACGGTTCATCGATAGGCACATTAAACGTATGTAGCAAATGGCTACCCTGAACAGTTGTAGATAATTCAACAAACCCTGTCTTCTCATTCACGATTGCAATAGAATTTTGAATAGCCGTCAAACCCAATCCTTTCACTTGTTGAAAAAGCAAAAAAGATATTTCCGGCAGTTCTTCGCTTTTTTGCATCGCCATTGTTTTTGCTCTCACTCTTTCTAATGCCAACTCAATCTGCGCTTCTCTTGCCTGTGCTTCTGCTTTTTGCAGATCGAGAAAGCGGGTGTAAGTCTGCTCAAAAACTTTTCCAAAACGTTTAAAAATATCATGTGCATCAGGAACAGGTTCATAGGTGATGAACAAAAGAAAGCCTTGTGAAAAATATGCCAGGTGAAATATTTGGAACGTTGGTAATGGATGACCTGCATTTATTATTCCATCCAATACTTCGCCAACAACAGGAAGTGTGCGCATGTACTTATAATGCGCTACCAGTCCATCACCACCCACTGCTTCCACATAAAAAGTATCACCGCGTTCATAGGCCTCACGCATGTGAATACACGATGGATCTTCGGTCGTCGGTAATCTAAAAGGCTGCTGCAATACGCCTTCACTGCTCATCCATAATGTAATTGCTTTTTTATCTTCATCCCATATACAATAACCGGCGCTCCAGGCAGGCATGCCTAATGTTTGTACCTGCTGAAACAACAATAGTGCGGATTCAGGTAATTCATCACTATGCTGCATGGCCATGGTTCTTGCACGAACCCGTTCCAACGCCAATTGAATTTGTGATTCTCTTGATTGTGCTTCTACTTTTTGTAAATCAAGGAAACGGGTATAGGTCAGATCAAAGTCCTTAGAAAACCGGACGAGAATGTCCAAAGTAGCAGTGGGAAGCGGCGTTTGGTAAATGATGCCCAGCGTACCATAGGAAAAACTTGCCTCTGACCAGACCATCCGGCCGGACCATTGATCGATTTCTGATTTAACTTCCTGAAACGAAGGAAGTGACTTGATATATTTTTTAAAATCTTCTAATTCATCACCGCTGAGATCCCGGATCAGCAGAGGATCCTTTCGCTTCCAACCTTCATATGTCTTTATTAACCGGGGATCTTCGGTCATCGGGACACGAAATTCACCTTCCGAGGGCCTTATCAGGGTTCTGTCAGTAACAATCCATTGAATCGCTGTATCAATGTTAGTGTCTATGATCACTATATAAACCATAGAACCCTCCGGGACAACCCCAAGAGCGTCTAATTGCTGGTACATAACAGAAGTCGTTTCTTCCAAATCGCCGCTTTTTTGCATCCTCAGCATTCGTGACCGGAATCGTTCGAGTGCCGCTTCTATTTCCAGCTCACGGTTTTTTGAGGCCACATCTCTTAAAAGTTTCGCATTTTCTTCAACAAGCTGTTGCATTTTTTGATTGGCCATACTTTTAAATTAGATAGAGTAGTAAATATAAATTCGCTCCCGCCACCTTCTCTTGCTTTCCTCCGTGCAACAATTTAAAAGTTTATAAGGAGAACCAGGGAGATTTTGCTTTTTCCTCTGCGGTACTCTGTGCGTCTCGGGTTTTCCTCTGTGTAATTTTTCCTTGTTACACAGAGAACCACGGAGTTTTCACAGAGAGACACGGAGATTTTATTTTTCCTCTGTGTAATTTTTCCTTGTTACATGGAGAACCACGAGTTTTCACAGAGTGACACGGAGGTTTTATTTTTTCTCTG
>JBDSGZ010000072.1:0-6870 GCA_039918735.1 Ginsengibacter sp. | reverse complement strand
GCCGGATTTCTAAATTACTTTTCCATTGCCGGTGGAGTTGATTTTGGACTGGTGCCTGTGCTCACAGGGTTTCGTTACCGGTTTTCCAGGAGATTATTTGGATCCGGACAGTTAGGAGTTTCTTTTGCAACTTTAAAAAGAGAGGGTGCTTTTTTTTCTTATTCTCCCGGTATCGGGTTGAACATTTCCCGTCACCTTGATTTGCTCGCCCGTTACGAGGCGGCGTCCAAAGGGAGGCGCACCTACGGAACTCTCGGCGGGAGACTCGCATATAAATTTTAAGAAAAATGATTGAAAGGCAATCTAGAATTGCAGCACATCTTTCATGGTAAAGATGCCTTTCTTGTCATGGATAAATTCCGCAGCCAGCAAAGCACCTACCGCGAAGCCTTTCCTGTTGTGGGCAGTATGTATGATCTCGATATCATCCACCGGTGAGGAATATTTGACCAGGTGAGTTCCGGGAGCAGGATCAATTCTCTTACTCGTAATCGGAATTTCGCTGGCGGCATCTCCGGATTCATTTTCCATCCCGCGCTGTAAAATCCATTTATTTTTTGACGACGAGTTTCCTATGATGCCCTGGGCCAGGGTAATTGCGGTTCCGCTGGGTGCATCTTTCTTTTGCGTGTGATGAGTTTCTTCAATTTCCACCGAATATTTCTTGTGCGACTCCATTAAGACTGCCAATCTTTTATTGATCTCAAAAAAAATATTTACCCCTACGCTAAAGTTAGTTGTTGTTAAAAATGTGCCCTGCATTTCACTGCACTTTTGTTCGACGAAATTCATTTTATCAAGCCATCCTGTTGTGCCGCAAACAACTGGTACTCGCGACTCAAAGCACAATAATATATTTTCGACTGCGCTTTCAGGAATTGTAAATTCAATGGCCACATCAGCCAATTGCAGATTTGTTTTTGTAAGGTCTTCCAGGTTTTCATCATTCACGCGTAGAACGATATTGTGACCTTTTTGCAATGCAATTTCTTCGATTGCTTTACCCATTTTGCCATACCCGATTAGTGCAATATTCATCCAGTTAAAATTAGAGATGTAATCAAAAATGGTGTTTATATTTTAGTATGAACTTTTTTATTTGTTCTTAAAATTAAAAACAAGCGAAATTCCTGCACCGTTAGCAAGGTAATTAACTCCCGGTACTATTTTCATAGTGATGTCTGGAGACACGTCAAATGCTTTCAAGTGAGCATCCACTGTGGCATCCACGACATTGAGCCCCCAGAAAACTAAAAAGAGCAATACAGAATAGTCTATATTCTGCCTGAAGGCATTTCTGTAAGTCCGAATGGCTTCTGTCGATAAAGTTCTAAAGCGCGAGTCTACGTCCACATCGTTAGAAGGAATCGTATCGGAACGCAAAACAACGGCTTTTCGCAGCGCCTGATAGGTTTGAATGTTATAAAAAAAAACTCCCGCTGTCGTTCCAAGCGCTCCATACACAATGGGAATTTTCCAATACTTTTTGTTGTAAGCCTGGCCCCATCCCGGAATTATTGCGGATCGCAAAGTCGCAATTTTTGGGTTGTGTTTTTTTACAGTTGCTGTAGTATCAAGCGCAAGCAAGCTTTTGCCACTCGAGTCTACAGCAGCGGGGCTTGTTTTTATCAAAATCGTGTCTTCATTTTGTTTTTGCATATCTACCCGCACGCCTGTGGAGTCTGCAGTTGATTCCTTCGTTTGCTGAGCAAATAAAGGAGAGACATTAACGAGGTTGAGAAAAAAAAACCATGAAAAAAATAAAGATAATTTGAACATAACTTAATCCACGGTGACGTGCATTTTATCCAGGATCGAATTCAATTCTTCGGCAGAATAAAAATCGAACACGATACTGCCGGATCCCTTTTTTGTATGTGTCATTTTCACCTTCGTGCTGAAGTGGGAAGCTAAATTATCTTCTATTTTTTTCAAGTCGGGAGGGAGCGATTGTTTTACAGAATTATTAACAGCGTCCCTGGCAGGAGCGTATATTTTTCTTACCAGGTCTTCTGTCTGTCTTACGGAAAGCTCATTGTTTTTTATTTCATTGAAAATGAAAAGTTGTTTATCCACTGCGTCCACATTTATCAGAGCCCGTGCATGGCCCATGCTTATGATACCATTTCTTACAGCAGCCTGTATGTCTGGAGGAAGTTTCAAAAGCCTGATATAATTTGTAACCGTACTACGCTCTTTTCCCATTCTCTCTGCAAGCTGTTCCTGCGTATAATCAAGATCATCTAACAGATGTTTATAGCTGAGTGCAATTTCTATTGCGTTGAGATCTTCGCGTTGTAAATTTTCGAGTAGTGCCAACTCGAGGACCTTCGAATTGTTGGTCTCCTTCACATACACCGGTACATCACTCAGCCCCGCAATTTTGGCTGCGCGAAACCTTCTTTCGCCTGCGATGATCCTGTATTTGCCATTCGTAAGTTTGGTGACAGTCAGCGGTTGAATGATGTCATGAATTTTCACAGAAGCCGCTAGTTCACTGAGTGCGTTTTCATCGAAGTGATGCCTGGGCTGTTCAGGATTTGCTTCGATCATGTTTAGTGGAATGCGGGTATTCGGAGAAGAAAATTTCTCGTTGGAATCTCTTAAACCTCTTGAAGTCGTGTTGAGATCTGCATCAATGTTTTGCAACAACGATCTAATGCCTTTTCCCAATGCATCTTTTTTATTTGGACTGCTCATCTTTATTAATCAATTCATTTAATTTTTTCAATTACGATTCCTGCTCCATCATCCTTTGCTTGTTACTCATTTTGGTCATATCGTTTCTCTGTAGAATTTCTTTTGCCAGGTTTAAATAATTTATCGCGCCTTTGCTTTCAGCATCATAAAGAATTGCTGGTTTACCAAAACTTGGAGCTTCGCTGAGGCGGGTATTCCGGTGCACAATCGTTGTGAATACGAGGTCTTCAAAATGCCTTCTTACTTCGCTTACAACCTGGTTGCATAAGCGAAGCCGCCCATCGTACATCGTCATGAGAAGCCCTTCGATTTCCAGTTTTGTATTCAACCGGTTTTGAACAATTTTTATGGTATTCAATAATTTCCCCAGTCCTTCCAATGCAAAAAATTCTGCTTGCACCGGCACGAGAACGCTTTGAGCTGCTGTAAGTGCGTTTACTGTTATCAGCCCCAATGATGGCGAACAATCAATGATGATGAAATCGTATTGGTCTTTTATTTCTTTTAAAATATTTTTCAATACACTTTCCCTGTCAGGATAGTTAATCATTTCAATTTCTGCTCCTACCAAATCGATATGAGAGGGCATAAGGTCCAGAAAGGGTATCTCAGTCTTTAGGATTACATCTTTTGCCGGTGTATTGTTCACCATACAGTCGTAAAGACCTGTGGTGATATTGTGCAGGTTAAAACCCACGCCGGTGGTACAATTAGCCTGGGGATCAGCATCCACTAACAACGTCTTATATTCTAGAACTGCAAGACTCGCAGCCAGGTTTATGGCTGTCGTGGTTTTGCCAACTCCTCCTTTTTGATTTGCAATTCCTATTATTTTCCCCATAACATTTTATTCTACTTTTTTTCTTATTCTAAAGCAATTCCAATCCCATTCATGCTAAAATAATAATTTAATTATATCTCTATTGTTTCACCGATTTGCGGAAGCAAAAGCTTCACTCCGTTGTCAGCAAAATATTGTTGTGCAATGGTTGTATCAATTCTTATCAGGTCAAATGTATTGTAATGTACTCCAACAGCTGTTGGAGATTTTACCATTTTGGCTATTTGTAAAGCACCTTCATACCCAACTGTGAAATTGTCGCCAATAGGAACAACTGCGAACTTCATATCCCCAAACTGGGGAATTAGCTGCATGTCCAACGATAGGGCAGTATCACCTGCATAATAAAAATTCCCTTCTCCTGCATTCACTACAAACCCCACGGGATTTCCTCCATAACTTCCATCAGGGAAGCTGCTGGAATGAAGAGCAGACACCATTCTGACTATTCCAAAATCGAATTCTTTTTTTCCTCCGAGGCCCATGGGATGAGGTTTCGAAATCCCTTTTTTCTCAAACCAGTTGCACACTTCGAAAGAAGAAACGAGGAGTGCACCTGATTGTTTGGCAATCGTTTCCACATCCGCTATGTGATCACCATGGGCATGTGTTACAAGGATGTAATCAGGCTTTATATCGCTGATATCAATCTCTTTTGCGAGAGGATTAGGTGAAATAAACGGGTCAAAAAGCAAACTTTTCTTGTTCACTTCAACGGCAAAACAGGAATGACCATAGTATGTAAATTTCATAGTGTATATTTTCTGGCAGGTTTCGAAGTATCGTAAGTGAGTCGCGATTTGCAAACCTCCACCTTTTAATGCGACATCTTGGCAAATTTAATTATTAGGTATAATATTAGGGAACAATCAGCCTATAAAAGCGTTTTATTAATCCCCTAACTATTCACATTTTGCTTTTTGTTGCCAGGTGTATAAATAGGGGTTTTGTAAACTTATACGATGTATACGATCATTAGTGGAACAAATCGGGCGGAAAGCCATACAGAGAAAGTGGCTGTTGAATATCAAAGAGTTTTATCGGAAAAAAATATCAATGCGGGTATTCTTTCCCTCAAGGATTTGGATGTGCTCTGCCACAACAAAGAATTCATGAGTATCGAGAATGAAATTTTGTTTCCAACTCAAAAATTCATTTTTATAGTCCCTGAATACAATGGTTCATATCCAGGAGTACTGAAAGCAATGATTGATACGAGCGAGATTAGAAAAGCCTGGCATCATAAAAAGGCTTTGCTGACAGGTGTTTCGACTGGCAGAGCAGGCAATCTTCGAGGCATGGATCATCTTTCGGGCTGTCTTCATTATCTGAAAATGAATGTTCATTATAACCAGCTCCCAATTTCTGTAATAGATAAGGTCATGAATAAGGATGGCAGGTTGAACGAAGCAACATTGAAAGCCATCGACGAGCAACTAAACGAATTCATTGTTTTTTAAACCTAATAATCAGGAAAAACCGGCATGCGTAACCCTTTTGGAGCTTTTATTATTATTGCAGTGATGCTGTTATTAGACAGTTATGTATTTGTGGCTATCAAGACAATAAGTGCATCTGCTTCTCTCCACACAAAGACGATTATTTATTCGATCTATTGGACCATCTCAATCCTCGCCATTTTCGGGTTCCTGATTTTCGTGTTCACGAGTTCCAAATTTCTGCCAGCAAATGTGCGAACTTACCTTTTTGCTACGGTTCTTGGTTTATTCATGGGCAAAATCATTGCAGTTGTTTTCTTCATGGCGGACGATATCAGGAGGTCTTTGCAATGGATTGTAGGGAAATTGTTTTATTCAAATTCAGAAGGCGCACAACTGATCGATGAAAAAATCAGCCGTTCAGTTTTCCTGAGTTGGCTCGGTCTCGCGGCGGGAGGCTCGCTCTTTGGGACTCTTCTATATGGGTTTAGTAATAAATATAATTACCAGGTCAGAAAAGTAAAACTTTCGTTTCCCAACCTGCCCGAATCATTCAAAGGATTGAAAGTGGTGCACTTCAGCGATGTGCACAGTGGGAGTTTCACGAACAAACGGGCGGTGATGCATGGTGTAGAAAAAATGATGGCCCAAAATGCCGATGTTATTATTTTCAGCGGCGATCTCGTGAATAACGAGGCCACAGAAATGAAAGATTATATGGACGTTTTTAGCCAGGTGAAGGCTCCTTTAGGAGTCTATTCAACATTTGGAAATCACGATTATGGAGACTACGTTACCTGGCCAATCGATGGAATTTCTAAAGAGCAAAACTTAAAAGACCTCGCTGAAATTCATGCGTCTCTCGGTTGGAAATTGCTGATGAATGAACATGTTGTGTTGAAAAAAAATGAGGATGAAATTGCCATTATCGGTGTTGAGAATTGGAGTAACAAGGCGCGTTTTCCCAAACATGGAAATTTGAAAAAGGCTCACGCCGGTGCCGGTAAATATTCCTTCAAAATTCTTGTAAGCCACGATCCAAGTCATTGGGATGCACAAGTGCGACCTGGTTTTTCAGACATAGACCTCATGCTCGCCGGCCATACACATGGCATGCAGTTTGGTATAGACATTCCGGGATTCAAATGGAGCCCGGTGCAGTACATGTATGAGGAGTGGGCTGGGCTTTATGAAAACGGAAAACAGAAACTGTATGTGAACAGGGGATTTGGCTTTATCGGCTACCCTGGACGAGTGGGCATACTTCCGGAAATTACTGTACTGCAATTCACCTGAGTTTCCGGGCTGATGCTTTAAATCAATTGAACGTTTCAGAATATTCTCTGTTACCTTAATTTCCTTAGCTTGATTGGTTGCTAATTGCATTCAGACTAAACAATTTCATTGATTTCGAAATATGAATCACTTAATTCTAAAAAAGGCTAAATGCTTCACTCCAATTCTTTTTCTTAATACCTTTAAAAAAACAAAAATTAGATTAATATGAAATACATTAATTCAGCAAATAAGAAACTTATCTTCTTATTGGTTATTGTCTTTGCACTCTTTAGCATTACTGGCTGCGCAAAAAAAATTCAATTCCAACGTTCTGCAGTCGTCCCTGCTGCTGATGGCAAAGTGAAGGTTAAAAAAGATGGTAATAATAATTATTCGGTCGGCGTGAGCGTGGAGCATCTTGCTCCTGCTAAGAATCTTTCACCTGCAAAAGACACTTACATAGTTTGGATGGAATCAGACGATCACGGAACGCAAAATATTGGCCAATTGAAAAGCTCCACTGGATTTCTGTCAAGTACCTTTAAAGGCTCTATTAGCACGGTGACTCCTTACAAGCCTAAGAGAATTTATATCACGGGCGAGAATGATCCT
>JBDSGZ010000071.1:0-4005 GCA_039918735.1 Ginsengibacter sp. | reverse complement strand
CTTCCTGACAAAAATCATAAATAATTAGAATTAGCTTAGATACTTTTAGCTTTTTGAAAGTATGCAGCCATTGCAGAAACTTTCGAAACTGACCATTGACCAAGTACCATAACCTGTATGCTATTTAGCTCTCCGCTCATTTAAACTGGACTAACTTATTCATTGTCAAAATAAAATAATGAAACACAACATCATTGTAAAAAGTTTGAACTGCGGCAATACCGCTGATACGATCAGGAAATCATTGTCAAAGGTAGAAGGTGTCACCTCCATCGACTTCGCCCTGGAAGAAAATATGATTTCCATAGAAGGATCGTCGGTGACTCGTGAAGTGATTACAGGAGTTATGAACTCACTTCAATACCAGGAAAAAGAACAACAAGGTATTTTCAGCAGAAAGAATACCTACGATAACTGGTATTGCTATTATTGCTCCGGATGTGACGCTTAATCAGAAAAGCAACTGCCGTACACTAAGAGATTGAATCGGGAATGTATAACACCGATCATTTCTTGTAAGAAACCTTCCAAATTCTTCCATGCTGATCGTCGGAAATGTACAGTGAGCCATCTGAACCTTGTGCCAGTCCGGTCGGACGATGAGCAGCTTCGTTAGGTGTCTTTTTTGCACCCGCAAAGCCTGAGGCAAATACTTCATAATCTGCACTGGACATACCATCTTTGAAAGGGAGAAATACTACAGAGTAACCTGCCTGCTCCTGCGGTGCACGATTCCAGGATCCGTGAAAAGCAATGAATGCGCCATGCTTATATTTTTCAGGAAATTGGTCTCCTGTATAAAACAGCAAATCGTTCGGACCCCAATGTGCAGGAAACGCATAGATCGGTGTCTTTTTCATTCCGCAATCTCCTATTTTTTTTCCATCACCACCATACTCGGGAGATTGTACCTTAAGTTTTTGCTGGCCATCATAGTAACAATAAGGCCATCCAAAATCATCTCCTTTCTTAATAAGCAACATTTCTTCTGCGGGCAAATTCACTCGTTGATCTTCGGTATAAAGATTAGGAAACAACCGATCAAGATCATCCCGTCCATGCATTACAGCATACAGATCTTTGGCTTCGCTGTTCCAATCGAGGGCCATAATATTTCGTATTCCTGTACAATAACGTACGCCGTCAGCATAATGCTGGTTGGGTTTGCTGGTGCTGAACTGCCAAACGCTGGCTGCAGAATCGAGAATCGGGCATGGAAACATTCCCGGTGATCCCGGTTGCCTGTCGTCCACCTGGCACGAGTTGGAAGGCGCTCCCACATTTACGTAAATATTTCCTGCACCATCTAAGGTTATTGCTTTAGCTGCATGCTGTCCTTTATTCACCAGCCCTTCAACAATCATTTCCTGGGACGCTGTGTCGGCATTTCCATTTGCATCCAACTTATACCTGTAAATATTATCGTTTGAAGAAGCATACAAATAACCGTCTCCAATGCTGATACCCGTACCTCCGTAGGTTCCAAAGCCAGAAACACTATCTGCTACTCCATCTTTATTTTCATCTTTTAAAATAAGAATTCCATGACCATTCTTTATTCCTTCAAGTTTTACATACAAATCACCGTTGGTATTATACGCCATGTGTCGAACGCTTCCAAGACTATCTGCGAAAACACCTGCAAAGAATCCAGAAGGAAGAGTAATGGTACTATCTAACGCTGACTGCCGCAGCATTTCATGGTTTTCATTTTTACAAGAACCCAATGTCAACAAGAGAAGAAAAGAAATTAAAATTTTCATAAAATGAATTTGCAATGAAGGTAGCATTTAATCAAAAAAAAATGATAATGAATTTTTTTAAAATCCGCTTTGTATGAAACACAATTCCTGGTGAAGCAAGCAAAATAAATATTCCGCGAATCCATATTTTTTTCAGCTCGCAGCTCGTATCCTGATCTAAAAAAGTCACAAAAAAACCCGGCATGTTAACCGGGTTGATTTGCTAATATCCTTTTAGCTTAAGCATTGACCGCTTTAGCTGCATCACGATATTGTTTGATCATATCATGTGATGATCTTAATTCCGCCTTCTGATCCGTGATCAGTTTACTGGTATCTGCAGGCATTTCCGCATCTGAAGCCAGAGCCTCTTTGTAAGCCTTCTGTGCTGCATCTTCTCCAAATTCGCAGGAAGAAAGTATAGCATGTCTATCCTTTCCGGTAAATGTCGTTTTTACATCGATCCATGCACGATGAATTGCTCCACCCACGGATGTACCATCGGTCGCTTCTCCACCATACTTTTGGATTTCACTTGTGAGTTGGGTAGCGTATTTTCTACTTTGATCAGCCATTTTATGAAATGTCTGCTGCATATCTGCTCCTAACTTTTCAGCATCTTCTGCTGAGGTTTCATAACCTTTCATGCGATCATGGTTGATCTTTATAAGGTCATTCAATACTTCGGTTAATTTTTCATTGTTGTTCATAGTAAAACTGTTTTATTTACCTGAATAAAACTAAAATGATGCCATCAAAAATACATGGAGCTTATACGTACCTTTATACTGCGACACGCATAAGAGTGGAAAATTTTCCACTTTCCTTGTGAAACGGTAGATTGTTTTCTGTGGTTGATATTTTGATTGTTATATTCCAGGATTGCTATTCAAAAAAAAATTACCATGATAGAAGTAATCACAGGATTGCCAGCCCACGTAGCAGGTTTCAGGGCTAAAGGAAAAATCACGACTGAAGATTATGAGAAGATCATTTTCCCCTTAGTAGACAGCGTTGCCAAATCTTTTGGAAAAATAAATTACCTGCTCGTGATAGAAACTCCGCTGTCCAATTTTTCAGCAGGAGCATGGCTTGACGACGCTTTTTTAGGTATAAAATATTTCACCAGGTGGAGAAAGCTTGCCATCGTTTCAGAAAAAGATGAAATAAAAAAATTCACGGATGTTTTTGGAAAACTCATTCCGGGAATGACAAAAGGTTTTCTGATGCGCGACCTGCCACTTGCGAAAGAATGGGTTTCTATCATCGACTAAAAATTCTGTTAAAACCCAGGAGACGAACTCAATAAGAAATGAGAGAGGCCTTTAAGAGTGAATCTTTTGCTGCAGGCGATAAACAGTTATTAAAATTATACGAGGCTCCTTCCCAATCGCCATAGGTCAAATTCCTTGAAGTATTTCAAATCTTTCTCTAAGCTACGTTTAGACACCGTTTAGCGACCTCTTGATTGTTGTTATTTTAATAACTCTTAATTTTATAAAGAACATAAGCAAATTAACCTAAGAAGATGGATTTTGTAGATTATTATAAAACGCTCGGGATTGCGAAGAATGCGAGTGAGGCAGATATAAAAAAGGCCTACCGGAAATTGGCAAGAAAATATCATCCTGATGTAAATCCAAATGATAAAGAAGCACACAAGAAATTTCAACAGATAAATGAAGCAAATGAAGTATTGAGTGATGCGGACAAAAGGAAAAAATATGATCAATACGGTAAGGATTGGAAACATGCTGATCAATTTGAGAAGGCTCGCCAGCAGCAAGGTGCAGGGGGTTCTGGTAGAGGGTTTGGTGGGGGATTTGGAGACCAGGGTTTTGGCCATTACACTTATTCTTCAGGGGATGATTCAGGATTTTCCGATTTTTTTGAATCACTATTTGGCGGCTCGGGAAGAAAACGACAGCAAACTAAATATCGCGGTCAGGACTTTAATGCAGAGTTGCATTTATCATTGCAGGACGCTTACACAACACACAAGCAAACATTAACGATCAATAGTAAGAACGTAAGAATTACCATTCCCGCTGGTGTTGAGAACGGGCAGGTGATAAGGCTGAAGAATTATGGTAGCCCCGGAGTGAACGGTGGCCCAAATGGTGACCTTTATATAACTTTTATCTTGAACAACGACACAGCTTTCAAAAGAGTGGGCAATGATCTCCACAAAGATGAAGACATTGACCTGTACACTGCATTACTTGGTGGTGAAAAGACCATCGAAACCATGAGTGGCAAAATC
>JBDSGZ010000070.1:0-4435 GCA_039918735.1 Ginsengibacter sp. | reverse complement strand
CCATGCAGCGAATTATTTTCCCGCATCATTTTCATGAGGGCATTTTCTGCAACATCCTGGATATAAGTGTCAATGGTTGTTATCACATCTTTACCATTTTGCGGTTCGATCTCACCACCATCCACAGGCACATAAGCTCCGGCCATGTACCGCATAAGCCGCTGTCCACTCTGTCCTTTCAAAACGCTGTCGTATGATCTTTCAAGCCCGACATTTCTACTGGTGTCACCCCTCGACAATCCGATAGTCCTGTTAGCAAGCAATACATACGGATTCACCCTGTTATCACGCACTTCAATAATGAACCCGCTTTTGTTACGTCCCTGTTTTATCAAGGGCAGACCACGCAGCACCTGGTAATCTTCAAAAGAAATTTTCTTTTTTAAAGAAAAATATCTTTCTCTTTTTTTATAAGCGTTTAATAATATTTTGCGGTAAGATGTCTTAGTCCCATCTCTGAAAAGCTGTGCCAACGAATAACTCAGTGAATCAAGATTTTCATAAAATCGTTTCCCGTTTTTTTCGCGCAGTCCATCGGCCGCGAAATCAACATAAATGTCAAAAACAGGAATAGAGGTACTGAGCATATTTCCATCTTCGCTGTATATGCTTCCGCGTTCTGCATTTATATCAAAGTATTTCAAGTGTTGCTTGTTGCTAATACTCTTCCAATATTCTCCCTCCACCTGTTGTATATATATAGCCTGTCCTAATACTGCAATCCCTAGTATCAATACACCTATGAAACATAGATAAACACGCCACGATATATCTTTTTTTACTTCCAATATTTTTATTTCATTAATAGTTTTTATTCGCTTTGCAGCGTGTCAATAAGCCGCACCGGAGGTATTAATAAATCTTTCAACCCAAGAGGCTCAACCGCTTTTGCCAATTCACTTTCCTTACTTCTAAATATGACATCGCGTTTGACCGTCTTAAATTCATACTCCATTTCTTTGAGATGCCTGGCAGTTGAATTTATACTCCTGATTGTTTTATCTGCGTAATGCCCATTGGCTATATAGAGAATCGCCAGGGCTGCAACAAAAAGATAGAAGGGAATATTCACCACGATCCACTTGTTGTTTAGCAACTTCTTCTTGATCTTTTTCCCATTGCCCTCCTTTTTGCTCTTTTTGCCACGCTTGATTTCGTGTTCTTCTTCAACCATTTGTTGTTATTTATGTATCTCTTTTTTCTTTTCAGCTATTCTCAGCCTCGCGCTTCTCGATCTCGGATTTTTTTTAATTTCTTCAGGCAAAGGACTAATTGGTTTTTTCGTAATGATCTCAAGGTCCATTTCGCGTGGTGTTCCAAAAAAATCAACATGTTGTATTCCATCAACATTTCCATACCTGAAAAAATTCTTAACAATGCGATCTTCCAGTGAATGAAAAGTGATGAAAGCCGCCCGTCCTCCCTCTGCCAGCACTGCAGGGATCTGTTCGAGTAATTCTTTTAAAGCACCTAATTCATCGTTCACCTCAATTCTTAATGCCTGGAATATTTTCGCAAAATATTTATCAGGATTACCTTTCACTACCGGATACAAGGCGGTCTTAAAAGCCGCTATAGAATCAAGAGATTGAGATTTCCTTGCCGACACAATCGTCTTTGCCAAAGTCTTCGCATTGGTTACTTCACCATATTCACCGAATATCTTTTGCAACCGCGATTCATCATAAGTGGAAATAATTTTAGCCGCATCCTGCAATTCACTTTGATTCATACGCATATCCATTCTTGCATTGAAGCGTGTAGAAAATCCGCGTTCAGGCTCATCTATTTGATGACTTGATACTCCAAGGTCTGCAAGAATGCCATTGACTTTCTGAACTTCATGGAGCCGAAGGAAGCGCTGTAAATGACGAAAGTTGTGCGGAACAAAAATGAGGCGTTCGTCACCGGGAATATTCCGTTTAGCATCTGCATCCTGGTCAAATGCGATCAGTTTTCCATCGCCACCCAGTTTCTGGAGAATAGCTGTACTGTGACCGCCACCGCCAAACGTGCAATCAACATAAATACCGGAAGGAACAATTTCAAGGCCGTTAATAACTTCTTCAAGCATCACCGGCACATGATAAATGCCTTGCTGCATGACTATGATTTTATGAATTGACCGCCAGTCATTACTTCCTTTGCCAGGTCACTAAATGTTTCTGGTGAAAAGGTTTCAAAGAACTCTTTATATTTTGATTTATTCCAAATCTCAATTTTGTCTATCGCGGAAACCAATACGATTTCCTTTTCCAGGCTTGCATATTCTATAAGATTTCCGGGCAGCAGCAGACGTCCCGCGTTATCGGGTTCTACCTGCGTAGCTCCATTCAGAAAATACCTTTTGAATTGTCTTACCTTAGGATCAAAATCATTCAAATTGCTCAACGACGTAAAAATAGGCTCCCAACTTTTCGATGTGTATAAGCTCAGGCATTTTTCAAAGCCTCTGTTTAGAACGAAGGATTCAGTTCCGTTGGCTGGCAATTGTTTTTTAAAACCAGCAGGTAACAAAAAGCGCCCTTTCGCATCTAATGTAACTTCGTATTCACCTATAAGCCCTGTCATTTTGAACGTCTTATAAAATATTTTTAAACTAACCCCCACAAATTAACACTTTTTCCCACTTTGAACCTATTTCGCATAATTTTTTTTTCTTCACAAAGGCCCTAAACCAGCGATGGGAAAGAGTTAGCATAGAAATTTGTAGTCAGGAATTGTGAAAATGCTGTGGATTAGCTGTGTAGAATGTGTTGATAAATAGATTTACCGCCCATGCACAGCATATAAAAAACGAAGGTTAGGGGCCTATAAATATCTCCCAAAGGTTTTTACCAGGTAGACGAGTTCATCAATAAAAAAATGGTTGGAAAAAGTGACCTTGGCTGTTTCAATTCGACCGTTCATTAAAAGTAATTTGGAATTGTTGGCCGGAAAAAAAACAGGTCCTTCTGTAGAAACAGAACGACCTTTACGATTGCTTGTATATGAGACTCTTTAGATTTTGATACTTACAAAACAGTTAAACTTTCTTAAAAAAATGTTTTAATAATTTTACCTGCCGTTGGGCTTTCGCCCACTTTCTTATTTTTATTATTCAACGAACTTACATTGCGTGTATTGCGTAAACGATTAAAATTATCGGGAAATATATTATGCCAGACTGATCTGGAAATAGTCCACGCTAGATCAGGCAAGTGTTTCACTCTAAATTGTAATTGATGGCCAACCATTATCCGGATACACTTTTCCAACTGATCCATTCCCTGGAAAAAGCAGAAAAGAGACATTTTAAACTCTACATTAAAAGAAGTTCTTCCAAAGAAGATCTCAAAATCATTCGTCTCTTCGATGCATTGGACAGACAAACTGAGTACGATGAAAAGCATTTGGTAAAAAATCTTCCGGACATTACCAAGCCGCAGCTTTCTAATTTGAAAACACATTTATACAGACAATTGCTTGCCAGTCTTCGACTGTTAAAAACCAATGAAAATATAGATTTGAAACTAAGTGAACACCTTGACAATGCCCGGTTGCTATACAACAAAGGGTTGAAGATTCAAAGCCTGAACATCCTGGAGAAAGCGAAAGAACTGGCCAGGACAAATCAAAAAATGAATTTTCTTGTGCAGGTCATTTCATTGGAAAAAAAAATAGAGACCTTGCATATTACGAGGAGTGGCGTGGACAAAGCTCAAATACTTGCGAACGAAGCATCTGCAATAAGCGGTCACATAGACCGGGTCACCAAACTCTCTAATCTTGCCTTGTTACTTTACAGTTGGTTCGTAAAGAATGGTCATGCACGAAACGAGCAAGACGAAAAAAGCATCATGGAGTTTTTTAAGAGTTCTTTGCCAGCCGAGTCAGCGATAAATGGTTTCTATGAAAGACTTTATTTCTATCAAAGCTATTGCTGGTATGCTTTCATCCGGCAGGACTTTCTGATGTATTATCGATTTAGCCAGAAATGGATTGATCTCTATTCAGAAAATGAACTGATGAAAGCAGTAGAAACAGGTCACTATATTAAAGGCATGCATAATTTGCTTAACGCACATTTCGATTTAAAAAATTTTAAGCAGTTTGAAATCACGCTAAAGCAATTCGAAGAGTTTGCGAAAACACCAGTTGCTGTTCAGCACGACAATTTCCGGACACACACTTCCATCTATATCAACAGTGCGAGACTAAACCAGTTTCTAATAACGGGAAATTTTGAAGAAGGATTACAAGTGGTGCCAGAGATTGTAGAGAAGCTTCACGAATATTCATTGTACGTGGACAGCCATCGCATCCTTGTATTCAATTATAAAATTGCCACTTTATTTTTTGGAGCAGGCGATCACAATACAGCCATAGATTTTCTTCACAAAATTATTAACGACTCACCGGGATTGCGCAATGACCTGCAATGCTATGCGAGATT
>JBDSGZ010000069.1:0-3998 GCA_039918735.1 Ginsengibacter sp. | reverse complement strand
ACATCGAACTTCCCGAAGCGCCAGTTAAAATTTAGCCGGACCATTTGAGGATCCCTCAATCTTTCGTTATCCTGTATAGAATAGATTGTTTTTGAAAAATTTGATTCCGAATGAACGCGATAAAATCTCGTTCTGAAAATATCATTGAGGCTCAACGAAACAGATGCCGTTCTATCCTTTAAAAAATCTTTTCTAATCGCGAAATCTACACCATAAACCGGATCGGTGTATCCGTTGGCTGTTGAAAGATTACCACCTCCCCAGCCCCTGCCACCACCGCCACCGCCTCTGTTTGGAGGTGTGATTGTTTTACTCGTATAGTCGCCCGTCAATTGGATAGAAATGTTCTTTGGAAGTTTGAATGTGTTGTTGATCTTGCCAAACCAACTCACTCTTTGATTGCTTAAATTTTGCTGGAGGTTACTTCCGTTGATTGTGGAGTTATAAATGTTTACGTTCGAAGTGACACTCCACCATGTTGCCAGCTTATTAGACGAAGTCAGTTCAAAACCGTAAGCATTAGAACTGCTGGCATTTGCAAAAGAAGAGATAAATATTGAATCTATTTTCGCAGGATTTGGATTGATGTCGCGGTACTGGAATCTTGTGATCAGGTTATTGGTCTGCCGGTAATATGCAGTCGCGATGATGTTATTCCCATTTTTGAAATTGAGATTGTAAGAGAATTCAAGCAAATTGGTGAATTCCGGAACTAGAGCAGGATTTCCCCTGCTTATATTCAGAGAGTCAGAATAATCGTAATAAGGAATCAGTTGGAAGAAATTTGGCCTGTTTACTTTTCTCGAATAATTTAGTTGAATGTCCTGCCTGTCATTTATTTTTTGGGTGAGAAAAACACTCGGGAAAAAACTGAAGGGATAAGAATTTTTGAAGACCTGGTTGGAATCGACGAGGTTCCCTCGGTATGAGGAACTTTCTATCCTGCCTCCCAACTGGTACGTGAAATCATTTATTTTTTGAGAGAATGTTGTGTATGCCGCATAGACCTGGTCGTTAAATTGATAACGGCTGTTGATGCCAGGGATCGTTTCATACTTATTGGATCCCTGGTTATAAAAAAAGTTTTCGTTTGAGCTGCTGTAGTTCCTCACTGAACCTCTCAAGCCCGCTTCCAGTTTTATCTTGTCTGTAATTGGGTTGGAATAGTCCATTTGTGCAGTAAAATATTTTGTGGTTCCTGCACCGGTTATCTTCTGTTTTAACAAAGGCGTTTTTGGAGTATTATCAGTATTAAAATACTGTGTTGCAAATTCGCTGTTGTTAGAATTTTTACTATAGTTGTAATTTAAATCTGCAGTAATCTCTTTGTTTGGTTTTGCAAAATTGTGCTTGAAACTCAACACGCTGCCATAATTAGTGAAAGTAAAATGGCCGGCATTATTCCTGATGCCATTTTCACTACTCATGTATGAATTGTAAGTGGTGTCTCTTGTGATGTCCAACAATCCACTGTTGTTGAAATCGCCATTGACCAACACCCCTGCAAGCGTGATGGTATTTCTGTTATCAGGAAAATAATCGATTCCCGCCCGGCCGAAAGCAAAGTGCCCATAGTTTTCTGGCCTATCTTTCTGTGTTAGAATAGCGGTAATCCCATCGATGTGATCGATTCGCTGGGTGCTCTCCCTACTCAAAGACTTTCGTTGGTTATATATCGTGTTAGCAAAGAAATTTATTTTTCCCTGCTTAATATTCACGTCAGCGCCAATTCCATATTTCAATCTTGAATCAAGGTTGGCCCTGATGTTGCCATTGTAGCCAGCCTTCCTGTTTTTCTTTAAAACAAGATTTAGAATACCGGAGCCCCCACCGGACGCATCGAATTTTGCCGAGGGATTGGTGATAATCTCAACGCTCTCAATTTCATCAGCCGGTATTTGATCCAGTGTTAAAGTAGTAGGCCTTCCATCAATAAATATTTGGGGTGAGGCATTACGAAGTGTGACATTACCATCTATATCTACATTGAGAGATGGGACGTTTTTCATAACGTCCACCGCCGTGCCGCCTGCGCTGGTAAGGCTTTTATCAACATTAAAAACTTTTCTATCAATGTTCATCTGCAGCAAACCTGGATTGGCTTTTACAACGACTGCTTCCAGTTGCTGCGCATCTCTTTCCATTTTTATGTTTCCCAAATCTTTGTCCATTGCGCTCATCATCTGGCTCATATCGCCACCGTTCATTTTAACATTGAAACTAACTTTCTCGTTGTAAGGTTTGTAGCCAATAGCAGAAATTACAAGTTGTAATGGGGCAGCAACAGGGAGTTTGTCAATACTGAATTCGCCTTTTTTATCCGTCAGCATTGCAGCGATAATGAATTCGCGCCGTGATTTCGTAACAGTATCCATTTTTGTTTGACTAAGCTGGATCGAAGCTGCTTCCATGGGCTTGCCTGTACTGTTATCTAGGACCTTTCCGTAAAAGTGACCCATATTCATATTTTGACCTGCAGCGGACTTGCCACCTCCCCTGGGATATTGTGCAAAAAGGTTTCCGCTGATGAAAAGCAGCAAAAAGAAAGAGTAAATTGTTTTCATTTGATTCCGGTTTTTTCTACCTGGTTTTATTTAAGAGACCCGATGCCGTGGATTGAATCACTGCAAAAGTGCCGTCTATTTTTTGAATGAGTTTCCTGTTATTAGATGAACGGTCGGGAGTTAGACGATATATATTTTTAAAACCTGCTGGTTTCATTTTCTTTTTCCGGAAAATAAAATTGCACTCTTCACGGTGATCATACCTTTCAACAAAAGCGATTGTTTTTAGTTTGATTTTTTAATTAATTTTGCCCTTATCAAATGGTGGTTGTAGCTCAGTTGGTTAGAGCATCAGATTGTGATTCTGAGGGTCGTGGGTTCGAGCCCCATCATCCACCCAAAAAACATCCTGCTCCTTTGGGCCGGATTTTTTTTGCTGGTAAAGCGAGAGAGAGATTCTAAGCTCCGGCTGTCATTTTTTTATCTTTGCATTCTAAATAAGTAAATCCTACAGTTATGCCATCTTTTGACCTTGTAAGTAAAGTGGATCTTCAGACACTCGACAATGCAGTGAACACCGCAGAAAAAGAAATCAGGAACAGGTTTGATTTTAAGGGGAACCACGTCGTAATTAACCTGGATAAAAAAGAGTTTAAATTAAATGTTGAAGCCGATAGTGAGATGAAGCTTGACCAGATCACCGATGTATTGATTAGCCGCAGTATGAAACAAGGACTTGCGGCTGAAATTTATGATCTTTCTAAAGAAGCTGCGCAGAGCGGAAAAGTGGTAAAAAAAGAAATTCCCGTAAGAAACGGGATCAAGCAGGAGGATGCGAAAAAGATTGTGAAGATGATAAAAGACTCCGGGCTGAAGGTGCAGGCTGCAATCATGGACGACATGATAAGAGTAACTGCGAAAAAGATTGATGACCTGCAGGCTGTTATCCAGGCCACAAAAGGCTGGGATTTAGGGCTTGCGCTTCAGTACGTAAATATGAAAAATTGATTAAATTGAGTTTTGCTGCAATATAAAAATGCCTTAGTTTTGCAGCCTTAAAAAAACTTTGCAATCGGAGCCTATACAAGGCATCGAAGCAAACAAAAAGAACAATTATGAAAAAAGATATTCATCCTTCTAATTACAGGTTTGTAGTTTTCAGGGATATGAGTAATGGCGATACGTTTTTAAGCCGCTCTACCGCCGCCTCAAGGGATACCATTGTGTGGGAGGACGGCAAAGAATATCCTGTTGTGAAACTGGAGATCTCTAACACCTCTCATCCTTTTTATACAGGGAAGAACATGTTGGTGGATACCGCAGGACGTATCGATAAATTCAAAAGACGTTACGAGAAAAAAGATAAATAATTTCTTTTTTAAAAATTATTCCCCCGTTTCCGGGGGATTTTTTATTTCTACATTTTCACAAATGCCTATTTTAGAGAATGGAAATATTGCTTGATGACATTCCGTACAACAAAACGCTTTATCC
>JBDSGZ010000068.1:0-4374 GCA_039918735.1 Ginsengibacter sp. | reverse complement strand
AATAGGGTTTGAATTGATTATGCCCTCAATATGCTAAAAAATTACCAATCGGTATTCTCTTAAAAACTGCAAACGAAAGTATCTCGAAAGACAATATTTCTAAAGTTACCGATATGGCGAAGGCAGTGGGTATGATGCAAAAATAAAGATTTTAGTCATTCTCATTTATCACGGGTGCATTTCAAATTGTCGCGGCTTGCGTGGTTTGTGCGGACACAAACCACGGCCCAGCCTCGGTCGGTGTCTCCACCGACCGAAATCGTAGCGACAATTTGAAATGCACCCTTTATCACTTGCAGAAAATGAACTTCCCATAAATTTTAATTTCTCATCAATAAAAAAGGAATCGTTTCTTTATTTTCACAGAACTTTCTCTTTACCATCTCGCTTAACAATTTTATAAAATCAATGTTCATGAGAAAATTTTCCTTCGTTTGTTTTGGATTCATCATCACGCTTGCACTTATTCATTGCAATCCGAAAGATCAACATACATCAACTCTTGCGGAGCGGGACAGCGCTTATAAGAAACTCACAGATGAAGAGAAACGTTTGTCAAAGAACGCGCTGGCTGGCCTTGAGGTTGCCGATGGACTTAAAGCGGCACTCTTCGCATCTGAACCGATGATGGGAAATCCGACAAACATCGATGTTGATTCAAAAGGCAGGGTTTGGGTATGCGAGGCCTTTAACTATAGGCCCAAGCTAAACCCCGGAAATCCTCAGAGAGAAGCGGGTGACAGGATACTCATTTTAGAGGATACTAACGGTGACGGGAAGGCGGATACGGCAAAAGTTTTTTACCAGGGTACGGATATAAATGCAGCACTGGGAATCGGCGTTTTTGGAAATAAAGTAATTGTTTCATGCAGTCCCAATGTGTTTTTATTCACTGATACAGATGGAGATGATAAGGCCGATACCAAGGAGGTATTGTTTACTCATGTAGGAGGTGAACAGCACGATCACGCTGTGCATGCTTTTACTTTTGGCCCTGATGGAAAATTCTATTTCAACTTTGGAAATGCCGGTGAGCAGTTGATGGATAAAAATGGAAAAGTAATCATCGACAAAGATGGCAATGAAGTTACAAACAAGGGAAAACCTTACAGGCAGGGAATGGTCTTCAGGATGAATGAGGATGGAAGCGATTTTGAAGTGCTGGCACATAACTTCAGGAATAATTACGAGGCTGCGGTAGATGCGTTTGGAACGATATGGCAATCGGATAATGACGATGATGGTAATCAGGGAACGCGGATCAACTACGTGATGGAATTCGGCAATTATGGCTACACGGATGAAATGACCGGAGCTGGCTGGCAAGCACGGCGCATGAATATGGAACCTGAAATTCCTAAAAGGCACTGGCATCAAAATGATCCGGGATCCATCCCAAACTTATTATTTACCGGCGCAGGCTCTCCCGCAGGCATGTGTTTTTATGAAGGCAACTTGTTGCCCGAACGTTTTCAAAATGAAATGATCCATGCCGAGGCAGGAAACAACATCGTGAGAAGCTACCCGGTAGAAAAGGATGGAGCGGGTTATAAAGCGACGATCGATCCAATCCTGGAAGGCACCAGGGACCAGTGGTTCAGACCTGTGGATGTTTGCACGGCGCCTGATGGTTCTATTTTTATCGCTGACTGGTACGATCCCGGAGTTGGCGGCCATCAAATGGTAGACATGAATCGCGGACGTATTTACAGAGTAGCTCCTTCCGTTGATGAATATAAAATTCCGGCACTCGATCTGTCGACAGCAGAAGGCGCGATCGAAGGACTAAAAAGTCCAAACGGAGCGACCCGATACGTTGCCTTTAAAAAATTAAAAAGCCTTGGAACAGGGGCTGAAGTAGCGCTGGAGACCTTATGGAATTCATCAAACCAGCATTTCAGAGCAAGGGCTTTGTGGCTTTTAGTGCAAATTCCAGGGAAGACAAATACCTGGATTGAAAAGGCCCTGGATGATAAAAATGCTGACATACGGATCACCGGGTTGCGTGCTGCACGTGAACTTCTTCCTGATGTGATTCCATTTGTAAAGAAAGTGATCCGCGATCCCGATCCACAGGTGCGAAGGGAAGCGGCGATTGCGCTTCATCACAACAAATCACCTGAAGCAGCGGAGTTATGGAGCGAACTCGCACTTCAATATGATGGAAAAGACAGGTGGTACCTGGAAGCATTGGGGATTGGCGCAGACAAGCAGTGGGACCAGTTCTTACCTGCCTATGAGAAAAAAGCAGGTGACGCGATGAACCAAGAACAGGGGCGTAATATAGTTTGGCGTTCGAGAACAGCATTGGCTTTGCCATTGCTGGCAGCCAACATTGAGAACAACGTTGTAGACAGTTCTGAGAGGTTGAAATATTTTAGGGCATTTGATTTTATCGATGTCCCCGAAAAAGAAAATGTCTTGCTGAGTCTTTTAGATTTTTCAGGACCACACCAGCAGGAAATTCACCTAAACACTTTAAAGGAATTAAACCCGTCTGTTCTTGCGAAATCATCCAAGATGAAAACGGTTCTTACAAGCACTCTAGACTCGTTGCGGGGAACGCAGGATTTTGTTGAACTGGTTGGCCGTTATAAACTGAAAAATTACAATGAAGAATTGTTGAAACTCAGTCTTTCAATCCCTGACAGCTCTCTTGGCAAGGAAGCTGCTAATTTGCTCGTAAGTTCCGGTGGTGCTCTTCTTCTTAAAGATGCCATTAAAAGTAAAGATGATACAGTTGCGAGATCGGCCCTAAAAGCCTTGGCTGGCGCTGGATCGCAGGAAGGACTTCAAATGATAAAGGATATTATAAGAGATCCGTCAATCAAGTTTTCGCTGCGGGAAACAGCCGTTAAAACATTAGCTGCAGGCTGGAACGAGTCGGGACTATTATTGAACATGGTGAAGGAAGGTCAAATACCTGGAGATCTTAAAACGACTGCGACGCTCGCCCTGTCGACTGCATATCGGCGAGAGGTAAGGCAGGAAGCGCTAAAATATCTTCCGCTAAAAAATGGGGCTGGTGATAAAGAGCTGCCATCTATAAATGAGCTTGCGAAAATGAATGGTGATATTGAACTGGGAAAGCAGGTTTATGCTGCCTCCTGCGCAACCTGTCATAAGATAGATAACGACGGAGAAAACGTAGGGCCGGCACTTTCAAAGATCGGTAGTAAACTTCCCAAAGAGGCGTTGTATATCTCTATAATTCATCCGGACGAAGGGATCAGTTTTGGCTATGAAGGACACGTATTTAAAATGAAGGATGGTAACGTGTATGCAGGAATCATCACCAGTGAAACTGACGATGCCGTAGAAATTGTGATGCAGGGTGGCACAAAAAAGAAGTTGGAAAAATCCGGGATTGCTTCGAGGATGCAGATGGATCATTCATTGATGCCCGCTACACTGTATCAAACTCTTACTGAACAGCAATTGGTGAACCTTGTCGAATTTCTGCACAGCAAAAATTAAAGACGATGTTAGCCTGAGGATTGCGGCATTATATCAAGAGGAGATAGGTGGGCTTTATTTTTGCTCGGTTAAGCTCAGATAATTCTTCAAAAACATTTTTTGTTCATCAACCTTTTCAGCAAGGTCATTCAGCACCTTTTCTACATCCCCGGTATTCAGGGCAAGGGTTGCTTTTGATTCGTTTACTTGCTTTAGTTTTTTATTAGCGATAGTTATTTGTTGAAGGATTTCATCAAGCATAGTCTCCGTTTCTAAAACAGGTCTTGCAGGCAGAAACCGGTTATTACGAAAGTTGAGATAGGTCTTGAAATTTGTTATCGCTTGTTTATAATCTTCAATTGCCGAATTGTATAAATCCGCATCCTCTTCCTGGTAAATGATTTCTTTTTCCATCCTAAGTTGCTTGAGCTTCGTTGAAGTCATCTGGGTAGGTGAACCATTTTTTTCAATTCTGATCGCAGCATTCGTGTATTTCCCAAGTGGATTTAATTTTTCATATGCAACAATTGAATCCGTATAATTAAAATACAATGTATCGTTCCTTGCTTTTAAAAAGCCCTTCGAAAATTCATCATAACTGAGTGGGTAATCGAGGAATTGAAAGATCGGATCAAAGGGCATGTGTGTTTCAATAAAACTGGCTGGTTCCACCTGGAAATAATTGGATGCAGTCCTGTTTACAAATATGCCATTTGAATTAAAACCGGCATCCCATGTAGGATCGTACAGGTTCCACTTGTTGTCAATGTTAACCGCAGACCATGCATGTCCGGAGCGATCCATTGATCCGTTAGTCTTGGTATAGCCTTCGATAAAAAATGCTCTCAGTCCGCTCTTCTGGCAGATATCAGTAAAGATGGCAGCAAAGTTTTCACAGACTCCCTTCTTTCTTTCCAT
>JBDSGZ010000067.1:0-5773 GCA_039918735.1 Ginsengibacter sp. | reverse complement strand
AAATTCATAACGAAGAAGAATGTCATTTGAAAAAACTGATTTCCCGGGATTGATGGTGTACACTCCAGATGTTTTCCAGGACAAGAGAGGTTATTTTTTTGAAAGCTATAATCAAAAGAAGTTTTCTGAGGAAAGAGTGAGCATTGTCTTTCTGCAGGACAACCAGGCCAGTTCAACTTATGGAGTAATCCGTGGAATGCACTACCAACTAAACCCATACGCGCAGACCAAGTTGATCAGGGTTTTAAGCGGTAAGATCATCGATGTGGCAGTGGATATTCGTAAGAATTCGCCAACTTATGGCAAGGCGTTTAGCATCGAACTGTCCGCCGAAAATAAAAGGCAGCTTTTAATTCCCAAGGGCTTTGCTCACGGATATTCTGTAGTCAGCGATAGCGCTGAGGTCTTTTATAAATGCGATACATTTTATAACAAGGAGAACGAAGGTGGAATTTTATGGAATGATCCATCATTCGAAATCAATTGGCAAATTCCGAAGGGCCAGGAGATCATCTCCGAGAAGGACACGAAGTACCCGGTACTCTCAAGCAGCATCAATAATTTTATTTTTAGCGGTTAAAAATTAATAAATGCAACCTGGGATATTTAGAAAAACAATATTGGTGACCGGGGCAAACGGACAACTGGGCAGCGAGATTAAGGAGCTGGCAAGTCTTTACCCCCGATTCAATTTTTTGTTGACTACCAGGAATTCGCTGTCAATCGCTGACTTAGATTCCTTGAAGTCATTCTTCGAAAAACAACAAATTGACTACTGTATTAATTGTGCAGCCTACACTGCAGTGGACAAAGCAGAGGAAGAACCAGAAAAAGCATTTCTAATTAATGCTGATGGAGCAGGAAATCTCGCTTTGATTTGCAGAGATCATCGGACAAAACTCATTCACATTTCCACGGATTATGTTTACGACGGCAGCAGGCACGAACCTTTAAAAGAAGAAGATGCTGTTGCTCCTTTGAACGTTTATGGCTGGTCGAAATTAAAAGGTGAAGAACTTATCCTGAATCATTATCCCTCTTCGCTTATCATCAGAACTTCGTGGGTGTATTCTTCTTTCGGAAATAATTTTGTTAAAACAATTCTTCGCTTGTGTAAAGAAAAAGACAGGCTGAATGTGATAAATGATCAATACGGAAGTCCTACCTATGCGGCCGATCTTGCCAGGGTCATCATGAAATTTATCGAAGTAGGCGAAGCATCCAAAGATCATAATGGTATAGCAAATTATTGCAATCATGGAACCACTACCTGGTATGATTTTGCCCTTGCCATTAAATCTTTTGCCAAAAGCAATTGCCAGATTTCTCCTATTTCTTCGAACCAATACAAAACGGCGGCAAAACGTCCTGCGTATTCAATACTCGACACTACTAAAATAAAAGGCATGCTCGATCTTGACATTCCTTCCTGGGAAGACAGCCTTTCAAATTGTCTGAAAAAATTGCTTGCATAAAAAGAAGATTTTACAAAAAGTGCCATCTTCGTTTTCTCAATTTTATAAATCAATGAATATAGAAGATTTAAGGGAATATGCATTGTCTCTTGAAGGAGCTGAAGAAGGCTTCCCGTTTGGAGAGGATACACTTGTTTTTAAAGTAAATAAAAAGATTTTTTTGTTAACCTCACTCTCTTCATCTCCTCTACAATTCAACGCGAAGTGCGATCCCGACTACGCTATTGAACTTCGGGAACGAAACTCTTGCGTACTTCCAGGTTATCACATGAATAAAAAACATTGGAATACTGTGATCATCGATGGCTCCCTCACCGTAATTACTTTGAAGGAAATTATATTGGATTCTTATAGACTGGTAATGAAGTAAAAGGGTTCAGGTGTTTTTTTTGCTTTGATGTTTTTGCAATCGACGCTTATTTCGTTGTATCAAAATGGTGTTAGTAATAAAACAATAAGCCGTTTTTCCTTCCGCTTTCCCCGCTCGTCGATATAAAATTTATCTTTGCTCATGCCTTCCAATAATTACCAATTAGAAAAATTTAATAAAGAATATAACCGCCTGAATGAGCAACAAAAGAAAGCGGTTGACACCATCGAAGGACCGGTGATGGTGATCGCCGGGCCGGGTACGGGAAAGACACAAATCCTCTCCGCACGCATTGGAAAAATATTGCTGGATACCGACACGCGGCCGCAAAATATTCTTTGCCTGACCTACACCGATGCAGGTGTGATCGCCATGCGCAAACGCATCCTGGAATTCATTGGTGCTGATGCTTATAAAGTAAACATCTACACCTTTCATGCTTTTTGTAATGATGTGATACAGGATAACCTGAGCATGTTTGAAAAGACTTCGCTTGATCCTGTATCTGATTTGCAGCGGATAGATTTGTTCAAACAACTGATTGATTCTTTCCCAAAAAATCACTTATTGAAAAGATACCGCGGTGATGTGTATTACGAGATCAATAACCTCCAATCATTGTTCAGCACCATGAAGCGGGAAGGCTGGACGCCGGCGTTTATCAGCGAGCGGATGGACGAGTACATAAAATCATTAGCGGAGCGCAGTGAATATATTGCCAAACGTGCGACAGTGCAGTTTAAGAAAGGCGATGTACGAACCGATAAGATTGAAGAAGAAACGACGCGGATGGAAAAGCTGCGTGCTGCGATAAATGAGTTTGAGCATTTTCAGCAGCTCATGCGCCGGAATAATTTGTATGATTTCGATGACATGATCAACTGGGTGATCAAAGCATTTGAAGAAAATCCACATTTGTTGTTGCGTTACCAGGAGCAATTTTTATACATCTTAGTGGACGAATACCAGGATACGAGCGGCACCCAAAATCGCCTTGTAGAATTGCTGATCAACTATTGGGACAAACCCAATGTGTTCGTAGTCGGTGATGATGACCAAAGCATCTATCGTTTCCAGGGTGCTAACTTAGAAAACATGATGGGCTTTGCCAACAGTTATAAAGATGATTTGCTTACGGTCGTGCTTACCAACAATTACCGCTCAGTGCAATCCATACTTGACGTTTCCAAAACCATCATTGATAAGAATGAAGACCGATTGATAAAACAGATAAAGGGATTGAGCAAAAAACTTTCTTCTTCGAACGAAAAAATAATGCATCTCGCGAACAAGCCGATCATTCATAATTATGAAACACAGCGGCAAGAGATGATTGGCATTACCAAAGAAGTTCAAAGAATTTTGGCCGAAGGCATTGAACCAAAAAAGATCGGCATAATTTACAAAGAGAATAAATATGGTGAAGAGCTGGCTCAATATTTCAAGTTGCTCGGAATCTCCTATTACAGCAAGCGCAGCTTGAATATTCTGTCCATTCCATTTGCAAAAAAGATCATTTCAATTATCAGGTATTTATCATTCGAGCATGATATTCCTTACAGCGGGGATGAGTTGCTGTTTGAAATATTGCACTATGACTGGTTCAACATTCCGGCGATAGAAATTGCAAGAGTGAGCATCGAAGTTGCAGACAGGCAGTTTGGAAAAGATAAAACTTCTATCCGGAGATTGTTAGTTGAAAGAAGCAAGCATCCCGTAAAGGATCTGTTTACCCAGGGCATGAATCAAGAGTTGAAGAAAGCGAGTGAAGCAATGGAAAGTTTGATTGCAAAAGCTCCCAATCTAACGTTGCAGGGTTTGTTTGAATGTATCATTCGTGAAGCTGGCATACTCGGATACATTATGAAGCATGACGAAAAGATATGGCTGCTGCAGGTGCTTACGGCTTTGTTCGATTTTATAAAAGAGGAAACACATCGCAATCCAAATCTTGATCTCAAGCAATTAATTAAGCTATTTGACCTGATGCAAAGCGAGAAACTTTCTTTGCCTTTAATTGAAGTAAGCGGCAATGATAAAGGTGTGAACTTATTAACGGCGCATGGTTCCAAAGGCCTGGAGTTTGAGTACGTTTTCTTTGCCGGAGCCAATGCGACACTTTGGGAAAAGAAACGCAAACCCTTTGGTGGTTACAAGTTTCCTGATAATATTTTTAATTCCGTGACTGCAAGCGAGGATGCTTCCGGTGAAGAGTTAAGAAGATTATTTTATGTTGCGCTTACGCGGGCTGAACAAAATTTATATATCTCCTATTGTTGTTTTAAGAATGACGGAAAGGAACTTGAGCCATCCATGTTCATTGCTGAGATTTTAGACAAGCATGAGCTGGAAACAAAAAAAGTTTTTATTGATCCGCTTGTGGAAGCTGAGTTCCAGGTGTTGCAATTACAAAATGATGCACGTCCCGAAATTGAGAAAATTGAGAAGACGTACATCACTGCGTTGCTGGAAAGATTTGTGATGAATGTCACTGCGCTAAACAACTATTTGAAATGCCCGTTAGAGTTTTATTTTAAAAATCTGATCCGAATTCCTTCGCCAAAAAATGAAGCGACAGAATTCGGATCGTCTGTTCATTTTGCATTGGAACAACTATTTAAAAAAATGCAGGACAATAGAAACGTGTTTCCACTTAAAGAAGAATTTATCAAAGACTTCAACTGGTACATGCATCGTCACCGCGAAAGTTTTACCAAAGAACAATTTGACAGAAGACTGGAATATGGCGAAGATGTGCTTACTAACTATTATGAAAAGTACATTCATAGTTTTAATAAGATCGTGGCGCTGGAAAGAAATATAAAGGGTGTGGTTGTAAATGGCGTTCCACTGAAAGGAAAACTTGACAAACTTGAATTCAATGGCAAAGAAGTGAACGTTGTGGATTATAAAACTGGTGATGTTGAAAAGGCCAAAGAAAAAATAAAGCCTCCACAGGAAAAGATACCTAACGGCGGCGATTACTGGCGACAGGCGGTTTTCTATAAAATATTATTGGACAATCATAGCCGTGACTGGGTAGCAGTCAGCAGTGAGTTTGATTTTATAGAGCCGGATAAGAATAAAAATTATCGCAAAGAAAAAATTTATATCAACCCTGAAGATATCGCGACAGTAAAGCACCAGGTAAAAATGGTTTGGGATAAAATACAGTCACACGATTTTTATACCGGCTGTGGCAAACCCGATTGCCACTGGTGTGAGTTTGTCAAAACCAATAATATGGCCGTCGCTCTGCATGAAATTCCTGGAGAAGAAGAGCAGGATATTTAGAAGTATTTTAGGACGAATAAAAAATCATTATCAGTTCAAAGCATTTATGTTTGCTTTTTTTGGAAATGAATATCCGGAATTTTATCCTTTTTTTATCGGTGTTGGGCGTGGTATATTTCGTATCCGTTCTTGCAAGCGGTTGTGCGCAGATACTCGCACCAACCGGAGGGCCACGCGATTCGTTACCGCCGGTTCTATTGAATGCGACACCCGCAAACCGCACGACAAAATTCACAGAAAACCGTGTCAGCCTGAGTTTTGATGAGTACATACAAATCCAGGACTTGCAAAAGAACTTAATTGTTTCCCCCACGCCGAAACTTAATCCGGATATTAATTACAAGTTGAAAGTTGTAACAATTAAAATTCGTGATACCCTTGAGCCGAACACCACTTATACGATTGATATGGGAAATGCAATACAAGATATCAACGAGAATAATCCATATCGAAATTATAAGTATGTTTTCTCGACAGGATCCTATATTGATTCAATGAAAGTCTCAGGAAACATTCGCCTCGCTGAAAAGGGTAAGATAGACAGTACCCTGATAGCCTTGCTGTACAACGATCTTGATGATTCTGCCGTGTTAAAGAGGAAGCCGAGATATATTGCGAGGCTTGATTCTTCAGG
>JBDSGZ010000066.1:0-4889 GCA_039918735.1 Ginsengibacter sp. | reverse complement strand
TCATGTTTTAATGTGTCCAGCTTTTGCTGCGCCAGTTTTTGAAAGGCCTTGTCGTAATCATCGTCATCAATTTCATTCAGCGCTTTCCTGGTGCAATAATCGCTCACTCGTTTTTGTTTCAACGACTGCTTTATTTTTATTTTCCCCCAATGGTTCATTCTAAATTTTCCCCCGGCATAAAGAATGGCAAAACGTTGCTCGTTTAGATGATTGTCAGAAATCAGTGAGGAGATAATTGTTTCTATATCTACCCGCGAAAGGCCGAAGGAATAAAGTTTGTCCCGGACTTCCGCGTGGCATCGTTCCTGGTAAGCGCAGTATTGCTTAATCTTTGGAACTGCTTGTTCAGGAGTAAAACGTCGTGCGTCCATTTTTCAAAAATAGAATATTGAAAAGTGTCTCGTGAAAATTCGTCTTCCGGATGAAGCTGGAAAGGTTATAGTGTGATAAAAAAATACAATAGCTTTTATTACGACGTCTTAATAATCGATGACCTGCTCCTGCATCATTTCGGGAATCTCCCTAAACTCATATTGCTGATTGCGAAGTTGTGGCTCGAAGCCCGCTTCCCTGATGGCTTCCTGTATTCCTTTGCTGGTAAAGCGATGCGGCGCCCCTGCTGCACTCACCACATTTTCTTCAATCATAATACTGCCAAAGTCATTCGCTCCTGCATGGAGGCAAAGCTGCGCCACTTGTTTGCCTACTGTAAGCCAGCTTGCCTGGATATTTTTTATGTTCGGCAGCATAATTCTACTCATCGCTATCATCCTGATATATTCTTCGGGAGTGGTTAAATTTTGCACTCCTCTGATCTTTGCCAGTAGCGTATCTACATCCTGGAAAGTCCATGGAATAAAGGCTAAGAAACCTTTCGCATCTTCGGGCTTTTTAGCCTGCACCTCCCTTATCCTGGCCAAATGTTCAAATCTTTCCCTGATTGTTTCCACGTGTCCAAACATCATGGTTGCCGAGGTCGTGATTCGTTGCTTGTGAGCTTCTGTCATGATGTCGAGCCACTCCTGTGTGCAACACTTTCCTTTACTGATAAGCCTCCTGACCCTGTCAGTTAAAATTTCTGCGCCAGGCCCGGGAAGAGAATCTAACCCTGCCTCCGTAAGCGCAATCAATACTTCCCTGTGGGTTGACTTTTCGAGTTTCGTAATGTGTGCAACTTCCGGCGGCCCGAGCGCATGTAATTTTAAAGAAGGATAGAGTTTTTTCAATTCTCTAAAAAGATTCACATAATATGAGAGGCCAAGGTCTGGATGGTGGCCGCCCTGGAGCAACAATTGTTCTCCACCATAGCGGAACGTTTCGTCAATCTTTCTTTTGTAAGTTTCTATATCAGTGATGTAAGCTTCGGCGTGACCCGGGATCCTATAAAAATTGCAAAATTTACAGTTGGCAATACATACGTTCGTCGTATTTACATTTCTGTCAATGATCCATGTTACTTTGTTGGAGGGTACCTGCTTTTTTCTAAGCTCGTCTGCAATCATCATCAATTCCGGCAATGCACCATTATCAAATAAATACATGCCTTCTTCAATTGAAAGAAATTCCATCCGTAGTGCTTTTTCAAATAGCTCCGAAATTTTCATGGTGTGATTTTTCTTGCCTAATTGTTATTTCTGCTTACCGCCTGTAAAATGAAGTACAAAAATACGAGCATATAGCTTAAATTCAGATTCAGAATCATTCTATGAGAACGACGCTACTCTATATTTGGATCTTTTGTTTCTGCGGTGCTTCTTTTGCCCAGGATAAGAGCAATTTAAAGGAGACCAGGAGAATTACGAAATTCCCGTTTAAGCAGCTCAGCGGCGGCGTCATCCTTTTGCAGGCGAGCTTTGATACGTTATCTCAACCTTTCAATTTCATCCTTGACACCGGAAGCGGAGGCATTTCTCTTGATAGTACCACAACTGAAGAATTTAACGTTCCTCATGTACCTTCAGGCAGAACAGTTAGTGGAATTGCCGGGATCCGGGAGGTGGACGTTGCAAGAAATCATTCTCTTACGTTTCAGGGACTCAAAGTTGACAGTCTTGATTTCTATATAAACGACTATGAGATTTTAAGCAGTGTTTACGGGCAAAAAATTGATGGTATTATAGGTTACAGTTTTTTGAGCCGATACATTGTGAAGATAAATTTTGACAGCCTGCAAATAGAAGTCTTTGAACCTGGCAACATCGGGTATCCCAAAGGCGGGTTTACATTGCATCCTCTTTTTACTGCATTGCCTATACAAACGCTCACTATCAAAGATGCGAGAGAGATAAATGCAAATTTTTATATCGACACTGGTGCTGGCCTGTGTTTCCTAATGAGCCAGAAGTTTCAGGAAGACAGTCTCGTACTTAAGAAGAAAAGAAAACCCATTTCAGTGCAGGTTCAGGGACTGGGAGGTAAAAAACAAATGTTGCTCACCATCATTAAGTCAGTTAAAATAGGGCCTTACAAATTCAGGAGAGTTCCCACTAATATTCTTGATGATGAATTCAATGCTATCTCATATCCCTTTTTGGGTGGGCTAATAGGAAACGATATTCTTCGCCGGTTCAACATGACTATAAATTATCCCCAGAGAGAGATTCACCTGATTCCAAATAGCCACTACAATGACGAATTCGATTATTCTTACACCGGCATGAACATGTACTATCTTGATGGAGTAATTATCGCAGATGACGTAATTGACGGCTCCCCTGCGGACAAGGCAGGACTGAAAATGGGAGACATCATCCTTGCGGTAAATAACAACTTTAGTAACGACATCAGCACTTATAGAAATCTCATGCAAAATGTGGGCGAAAGACTTACTCTTTTGGTAAACAGAGATAACAAAATCATGATGATCGCATTTAAGGTGGGCCGGATATTTTAAAAATACTTTCTGATACTTTTTTGGGAAAATGAGTTCGTTTGGTTCAAATTTGCACGCATGATCAATTTTGAAAGGTTTGTTTTAGAAAATGGACTCAGGGTAATTGTGCACGTTGATAAGAGCAGCCCCATGGCGGTATTGAACGTGTTGTATGATGTAGGAGCAAGAGACGAAGATCCTGAAAGGACTGGATTTGCTCACCTTTTTGAACATCTGATGTTTGGTGGAAGCCTCCACATTCCATCCTATGATGAACAACTGCAAATAGCAGGCGGTGATAACAATGCCTTTACCACCAACGATGTTACAAACTATTACATTCAAATTCCGGCAGAGAATCTCGAAACCGCTTTTTGGCTCGAAAGCGATCGAATGCTTTCGCTTGCTTTTGATGAGACATCACTTGATGTGCAGAGAAAAGTGGTAAGTGAAGAGTTTAAGGAACACTATATCAACAAGCCGTATGGTGATGCCTGGCATAAGATAAGAGAGCTTTCCTATAAGGTTCATCCTTACAAATGGATGACCATTGGAAAGGAGTTAAGCCATATTGAAAATGCAAAATTGGCTGACGTTAAGAATTTTTTCTTTAAACATTATACTCCTGCGAATGCGATCCTGGCTGTTGCCGGCAATGTATCAGTAGAACAGGTAAGGTCTCTTGCAGAGAAATGGTTTTCAAACATTCCTTCCGGAGAAAAATATTTGAGGAATCTCCCGGTAGAACCAACTCAACGGGAAGCGCGGCGCATGGAAGTGAAGGCACTTGTGCCTCTCGATGCCATCTACAAAACATGGCATATGGCTCCGAGACTTGATCAAAGATATTATACGACGGAACTCTTATCAGATATTTTGGGAGGAGGCGCATCTTCAAGGCTTTTTCAGAATCTTGTAAAAGAACAACAACTCTTCAGTAGCATTTCCTGTTCGCATTTTGGAAGTGTCGATGAAGGACTCATTTATGTAGAGGGTAAATTGGTAAAAGGAGTTGATTTGGAAGTTGCAGAAAAAGCGATTGATGTTGAGATTGATAAAATGAAAGAAGGGTTGGTGGAATCTTACGAGCTGCAAAAAGTGAAGAATAAAACGGAGAGCATGATTGCCTTTGAAGACATTAGCCTGATGAATCGTGCATTCAGCCTTGCCTCGTATGAACTTCTTGGAGATGCTAATTTAATGAACACTGAACTATCTAAATACCAGGCAGTCACGGTAGAAGAACTTCTACAGGAAAGTCGTAACATCTTTGTTGAGAACAACAGTAGCACACTTTATTATCGTTCTCAGAATTGAGCTGTCCCTGTTTTGACAATTTATTTAATAAATAATTTTTGATGATACAAGCCCCTGATAGAAGTATAGCACCACCAATTAAGGACGCGATTGAATTCAACCTGTTGTTGAAACCATGTGAGAAATTTTCCTTAAATAATGGAGCACCTGTTTTTTATTTGAATGACGGCGCTGAAGAAGTGGTATTGCTTGAGTTTATGTTTTATGCAGGCAACTCATTTGAGAACAAAAATCTCGTAGCTGCTGCGACAAATCATCTTATAAAAAATGGTACGGCGAAGAAAACTGCGCTGGAAATAAATGAGCATTTTGATTATTATGGCTCCTATTTTTCACGGAGCACTCAAAGTGAAACCGCGACCATTACGCTGCATTGTCTTTCAAAGCACCTGAAAGAATTGCTGCCAATGGTAAGAGAAATATTTACAGAATCAGTTTTTCCGCAGCAAGAGCTGGAAATTTTTCAGCAGAATAGTATTCAAAGACTTTTAGTGAGCTTGCAAAAAAGTGAGTTCGTCGCAGGCCGTCTAATTGACAAGTATCTCTATGGCGAAAAACATCCCTATGGAAGAATGAGTAGTGCCGACGACATAAATGCACTGGACAGAAATGAACTGCTTGACTTTTACAAGCACTTTTATATCGATGCAAAGTGCTTGATTTTTGCGGCTGGAAGATTACCCGCAGATTTCCAGGAATT
>JBDSGZ010000065.1:0-9593 GCA_039918735.1 Ginsengibacter sp. | reverse complement strand
ATCTGCTTTGGCGGCTGCAGAAAACGGAAAGTATGGCTTATGCTTTTCAAGCGGAAGCGCTGCTACGGATGCTGTCATAAAGCTGCTTTCCCCTGGCGATGAAGTGATTGCTGCAAAGGACATGTATGGCGGAACATACAGGATGTTCACTAAGATATTTGAAAAGTATGGAGTGAAATTTCATTTCATAAACATGCAGGATGCAAATGAAGTAAGGTCATATATAAATGAAAATACGAAGTTGATATGGACAGAAACTCCAACTAACCCGATGATGAATATCACGGATATAGAAGCAGTTTCCAACATAGCCAGGCAGCACAATATTATGGTATGTGTGGACAATACATTTGCCTCCCCGTATTTGCAAAACCCTTTGGATTTTGGCGCTCATTTGGTCGTCCATTCCGCAACCAAATATTTAGGAGGTCACAGCGATGTCGTTCACGGGTGTATTATTATGAATGACAAAGAACTGCAGGAAAAATTATCTTTTATTCAAAATGCTACCGGCGCTGTTCCGGGCCCACAGGATTGCTTTTTGGTTCTCAGAGGTTTGAAAACATTGCATGTACGCATGCAAAGGCATTGCGAAAACGGGGCTAAAATCGCACACTGGTTGAAGAATAATCCGAAGATCGAAAAAGTTTTCTGGTGCGGATTTGAAGATCATCCAAACTACGAAATCGCAAAAAAACAAATGCGGGATTTTGGAGGCATGATGAGTTTCACCTTAAAAGATGGCCGTCCTGAAGTGGTATCAAAAGTTCTTTCCAGCACCAAATTATTTGCGCTGGCAGAAAGCCTCGGAGGAGTTGAAAGCCTTATCGGACATCCGGCAAGCATGACACACGCCAGCATTCCCCTGGAGGAGAGACTGAAGACAGGTGTGGTCAATTCTTTAATAAGATTAAGTGTTGGAATAGAAGATGTAGATGACCTGATTGATGATCTGAAAAATGCAATCGGTTAGAGGCAACTCCATTTCATTTTAAAAACTTGCCTTGAAATCAGCAGAGTTAAAACGATTTCTCGATAATAAAGTAATCCAGTTTAACAACCCTTCATTTATTCGGGAAGATCCGGTTTGCATTCCTCATCTATTTTCAAAAAAACAGGATATTGAAATTGCAGGTTTCTTTGCTGCAATTTTCGCATGGGGTATTCGCAAAACGATTATCAATAAGTGCAAGGATCTTCTGCAACGAATGGATAACGCACCCCACGACTTTTGCATTAATCATACTGATGGCGATTTAAAAAAGCTTGAGGGATTTTGTCATCGAACTTTTAATGACACCGATCTTCTATATTTCATCTCTTTTTTGAAGCAGCACTATCGATCTAGCACCTCTTTAGAAAGTGCCTTCTTTAGCAGCCAAACAAAAGTTAGCGCGGGCCAGACAGTAGAAGCAGCATTGAATCATTTTTACCACTACTTTTTCTCATTAGAATATGTGCCTGCCAGGACAAAAAAACATATCGCCTCCCCACAAAAACACTCGAGTTGCAAGAGACTGAACATGTACCTCCGCTGGATGGTGCGACGTGATAACAATGGTGTTGATTTTGGAATCTGGCAGGCTATTCAACCCCGCGAGTTAATCTGCCCGGTAGATGTTCATGTAGCAAGGGTGGCAAGGCATTTTCATCTCTTGGAAAGTAAAGTTGTGGACTGGAATGCCGCACTATCTCTTACAAATCAATTGCGGAAATTTGATAAGGACGACCCGGTGAAATATGATTTTGCATTGTTTGGTTTAGGTATCTTAGAAAAATATTAGTTATGCCTGCTGAGAATATTCAATACACAGCCCTTGTCAAAATTTACAACAGCATTGATGAGACGAACTACCAGGCAATAAGGCAGGATTTGATATCAATCCTCAACCAACTCATCAACACGGGTTTTTCTTCGCTTGTTCAATTGCTTTATAAGATAGATGTGGATGAGAAAAAAATTAAAGAAAGCGTGGTTGAAAATGCTGGTAGCGATACCGCATCCGTAATTGCAGATCTAATTATCCGGAGACAGTTAGAAAAAATTAAAACGCGAAAAAAATTCTCTGGAAATCCACCTTCGGAAAGCGATGAAAGATGGTAACTAAAATATAAGCTTTTCTACTTCTTCTTTATCCTCTTTTTCGATCTCAAAATCAAAATCTGTTTTAAAAATTCTATCCCAAAAATGACTGCTAACGCCGAATCCCTGTGAATCACTTTTGTAATGATGCAAATGATGATTCCTCCAGATCGGCTTCATCCATTTAAAAGGAGGACGCCAGGCATGAATTGCATAATGCACGCTCCCGTATAAAAGATATCCCAACATAAATCCGGGAAAGAAAATAAATACAAACTTCCCCATAAGACCATACATAAGCAGAAAAATGACCGAGGCAATAATGAGGCTGGGAACAGGTGGCATAAATAAGCGCTGCCGGTCTCTCGGAAATTCATGATGATTCCCATGCAGTACATACGTAATTTTTTGAGCACGTTCACTCTCACCGATGTAATGAAATAAAAATCGATGCATGACATACTCAAAAAAAGACCAGAAGAAAATTCCTGTTCCAAACACAAACAGCGTCAGCCAAACTGAAAAGCCAAACCGTGTGCTTCCATAGTATGGCAAGTAAATAATAATCGGCAAATAGATCCCCCATATTACCAGGGGATGGGTTTTAGTAAGATACTCGAGATATTGATTTTTGAAAATCTGCGCCTGGCCTTTATTATGTATCTTTTCGAATTTCATACCATGATTTCCTAAATACAAAAATAAAAGAATTATAGATGAGTTTGCCCTGGCAAGGGTTAAAGTTCATCGCAAACCCGCTGCAATTTTTCCACGCTTCAGAGCTGCTTAAATAAATTTAACTTGCAAATTCCTTGTAAAAAATGATAGATGAAATTAGTTTCCTATTTAAAAGACGATCATCCGCAACTTGCGTTCCTGGTGAATGGCATACTATATGACAGCGATTCGCTCCATCCCGACCTGCCAGTTACGATGACTATGTTTCTAAATTATTGGGAAGACTATTTCCCGATGGCCCACTCAATTAATTGGGGCATACTGGATGGCAGCAGAAGATTGGCGGGCATTCCTTTTGAAGACACCGAAATACTTGCCCCGATAACCAGCCCTACGAGTCTACGCGATGCTTATGCTTTTCGTCAACATGCAGAAATTGCAAGGCGAAACAAAAACGTAGCAATGATAGAAGAGTTCGATCAATTTCCAGTTTTCTATTTCAGTAATCATAACAGCATCCAGGGTCCCGGTGAAATTATTTGTATGCCTGATCATCTGCATAAGCTTGATTTTGAGCTGGAGGTCGCAATCGTTATATGTAAGCCGGGCAAGAATATCAGGGCGGAAGAAGCTGACGAATATATCGGTGGATTTATGATCATGAATGACATCAGTGCGCGGACGCTTCAGCTTGAAGAAATGAAGTTGAGTCTTGGTCCTGCCAAAGGAAAAGATTTTGCGACGGTGATTGGCCCCATGCTGATTACGCCAGATGAATTAAAAGATTACCTGGTGTTACCAAGAGAGAATCACTCCGGTAACTCCTATCAATTGGGCATGAGATGTTGGGTAAATGGAATACAGGTGAGCGATGGAAACCTGGGAGATATGAATTGGACTTTCGCAGAAATAATTGAAAGATGCAGTTATGGAGTCCAACTTTATCCCGGCGACGTAATAGGAAGTGGCACTGTTGGCACTGGCTGTTTTCTTGAAAAAAACGTTACCGGTAAACTGCAAAATCCGGATTACCAGGAACAGTGGCTTCAGGAAGGAGATGAAATAGAAATGGAAATCGAAGGGCTGGGCAGATTGAAAAATACGATCGTGAAGGACGAAAGTGATTTTTCAATTTTGAATCTAAAAAAAAATACGTGAGCCTACAATGTTTAAAAAGCTTCCTATAAATGATCTTGGAATTTCTGACGTAAAAAAACCAAATTCAGAAATAGGAATTGGAATTGATTCCCTGCCGACAGGAATAAAACAAAGTAAGATTTTCGCCGGAAACGATTTGGAGCAACTCGCCAACGTAAATGAAATCCCTTTTGTTGATCCGTCTTATGAAGATGAAAAGCTCAAAAACATTTTTCAATATTATTCTATTGATCCTGACGAAATGGAAAGCGAACTTCATCAGTATGCAGCAGCTTTGCTCCATGAAGGGAAAGTGTATGAAGCATGGCAGGTGTTGCTTGCCATAGAATAAAAAGAGAGATCGCGAATCCGTTCAGTGATAATTTGAACTCTGTAAGAAATGAAACGATCGTTGAAAATCGCTACAACATTTACACCTTTTGAAAGAGAAATTTGAAGTACCGTTATAATACTCAAGAGTTACCTTTGCAAAAAATGTCATTTTGTTTGTCATAGAATGACAAACTTTTTTATTTAAAATTATGAGCACGCAACATCTTTCAGAACAGGAGATCATTAGAAGAGAAAAGATAAAAGAACTGGAAAAACTGGGAATTGATCCTTATCCCGCAGCATTATATCCGGTGAACACCTCTGCGGCTGAGATAAAAACTAACTATAAGGGCGAGGAGAATAAAAGTGATTTCGTCGATGTATGCGTAGCGGGCAGGATCATGAGTATCCGCGACATGGGCAAAGCATCTTTTGCAGCAATGCAGGATGGTTCCGGTAAAATACAACTCTATATTAGAAAGGATGATATTAGTAACGGCGAAGACAAAACGATGTACGACATTGTTTGGAAAAAGCTGATTGATATCGGGGACATTATCGGCGTTAAGGGTTTTGTTTTCACCACAAAAACCGGCGAAATCTCCATTCATGTTACAGAGTTTTCTATGCTCTCAAAATCGCTCAGGCCATTGCCGGTTGTAAAAGAAAAAGATGGTGAAACCTTCGATGAAGTAACTGATGCTGAATTTCGTTATCGTCAGCGATATGCAGATCTCATTGTAAATCCTCAGGTAAAAGAAACGTTTATTAAACGGACAAAGATGATGAACGCCATGCGTGATTTTCTAAACGATCGCGGCGCTCTCGAAGTGGATACTCCCGTGTTGCAAAATATACCGGGAGGCGCTGCAGCAAAGCCTTTTATCACTCATCATAATGCGCTGGATATTCCTTTCTACTTACGGATTGCAAATGAACTTTTTTTGAAGAGGCTCATCGTTGGAGGATTTGAATGGGTATATGAATTCAGCAGAAATTTCAGAAATGAGGGAATGGACCGTACCCACAATCCTGAGTTTACAGTGTTAGAATTTTATGTGGCCTATAAAGATTATTTGTGGATGATGGAAACTACGGAGCAGTTGCTCGAGAAGACGGCCATTGCTGTGAACGGCACCACGAAAATTATTTCAGGAGAAAAAGAGATTAATTTAAAAGCCCCGTACCAAAGAATTACGATGTATGATGCTATCCGTGACCATACCGGTGTTGACATCTCCGGGAAAAACGAAAGCGAGTTGAGAGAAGTTTGCCAGCAATTGGGAATACATGTAGATAAGGCAATGGGGAAAGGAAAAATAATTGATGAAATATTTTCAGAAAAGTGTGAGCATCATTTCATTCAACCCACATTCATAATGGATTATCCCGTTGAGATGAGCCCGCTTACAAAAAAGCACCGCAATAATCCTGAACTCGTAGAACGTTTCGAACTGATTATAAATGGCAAGGAAATCGCAAATGCATACACCGAGTTGAATGATCCACTTGAACAAAGAGAGCGTTTTGAAGACCAGGCAAAATTGATGGAGCGGGGAGATGACGAAGCGATGTTTATCGATTATGATTTTCTTCGTGCACTGGAATATGGCATGCCGCCAACAAGCGGGATCGGCTTTGGTATTGACAGGATCTGCATGTTGCTGACGAATCAATCATCGATACAGGATGTATTGTTTTTCCCACAGATGAGGCCTGAAAAAATGGATGAATAATCCACACTCCCATTAAGCCATCTCACACTACTTTTTCCTGTTCCTCAAATTGCATGTGGTGGAGGTTGAAATAATGCCCTTGCTTTTTCATCAGCTCATTGTGCGTACCCATTTCAATAATTTCGCCTCTCTCCAGCACAATTATTTTTCCTGCTTTCCTGATCGTGGACAGCCGGTGCGCAATTACAATGGAGGTTCTTCCTTTTATCAGCTTATCTATGGCGTGTTGAATTAATCTTTCGCTTTCACTGTCAATAGAAGATGTTGCTTCGTCCAATATAAGAATGGATGGATTGTATAAAATAGCCCTAATGAAAGAAAGCAGTTGTCTCTGTCCATGCGATAAAGTGGCACCGCGCTCCATTACGTTATAGTCATAACCTCCGGGCAACTGCTGAATGAATTCGTCAAGCCCAATCATTTGTGATGCCGCGATCACCTCATCCTTAGTAATCGATTTGTTGCGAAGTGTTACGTTATCATAAACAGATCCGCTAAACAGGAACACATCCTGTAAAACAACAGCGATCCTACTTCTTAGAAAATCGATCTCATAGCTTTCAATATTTTTCCCATCGATCTTTATCTCTCCTTTGTTTATGCGATAAAGCCGGTTCAGCAGGCTTATGATTGAAGTTTTTCCACTGCCCGTATGTCCAACGATCGCTAACGTTTCACCCGGCTCAATTTTAAACGAAATATTCTTTAAGACATATTCTTCATCGTTGTATGCAAACCAAACGTTCTTGAATTCCACTTCTCCTTTTATCTCCGCATCCTTTATTCCATTAGGAGTATGCAAAGTCACGTCCGGGTTTTCTAACACATTAAATACTCGTTCACTTGCAACCATTCCCATTTGTAAAACATTAAACTTGTCTGCGATCACACGCAACGGCCGGAACAGCAAATTCAGGTACATGATGAAAGCAATAATGACACCTGCATTAAACGCATTATTTGCACCCCACCAAACCAACAATCCGATTGAAAATGCAAGAACAATCTCGACTACTGGAAAGAAAACCGAATAGGCGAATATGGCCTTTATATTAGCATTTCTGTGCTCTTTGTTTATTTCCTTAAACTTATTGAATTCTTTATCCTCCACTGCGAAAGCCTGCACCACGCTCATTCCTGTAATGTGTTCCTGGACGAAAGCATTGAGCGAAGCCACGGCATTGCGCACCTTAATGAAAGATTTATTCACCGACTCTTTGAAAAAATAAGTTGCAACAATCAATATGGGGAATGGTGCAAGACTGATGAGAGATAATCTCCAGTCGACGAAGAACATAAAAAGTAAAATCGAAATGATTGAAAGCAGATCCGAAATGATTGGAATGAGTCCGTCCGAAAAAATATTATTGACTGATTCAATGTCATTGATCGTTCTCGTAGTGAGAGTGCCAATTGGTGTTTTATCAAATTGAGTAAGATTAAAATTCAGTACTTTTTTATAGACAGTCACACGTAAGTCTTTCACAACTGTTTGCCCCAGCCAGGAAGTCAGAAAGCCAAAATAAAACCGCAATGCCGTTTCGACAAGAAGCATTCCTATCTGGATAATAGTGATTAAAATCAGCCAGTGAATATTCTTGTCCGCAATAAAATGATTGACCGTGTACTGAATTAGGTATGGTCTCATGGGAGAAAGCACCGCCAAAAGAATTGAGAGTACAATCGAAATATAAAGCTTCTTCTTATATGGCTTTGCGAACGCAAATACTTTTCTAAGCAGTGCAAGATCAAATAAGTTTTTGAGACTTCGTTTCGCGGGCATCGTTCAAAATTAATGGAAAAACCACTGAGGATTCAGGATGTATTTGCAGCAGGTTAGCAAACTTTCATGTAATCTTTGTTGATGCTTGCTGCACGACTACCACATTCCTGGTGAAAAAGAAATTACTCCTGGCTACCTCCCCTGGCGTAAGCTTTTATAAAGAGGGCGCCCAGATTTTTTTGTGGCGGAATATAATCATCAAAAGTTTCTTTTAATTCCTTCGAAGACTTGCTGAAATAGTTATCCAGGCCGCTCCATAGTTCACGCCAGTCAATATTGTTACCATTCCTCAGCGTATTATCGAGAGCTTCAATGATCGTCTTGTTTACATTTTTTGTTCCGGTTTGCTTCGTGGAAATAATGTAGGCTTCCGGAGCAAACGTCAATATCTGTTTTAGGTTTTTATAACCGCCACATGATCCAAGCATGATGATCTTGGCATTTTCAGGCAATTGCTTAATAGTGTAAGGCAGGTGATAACTGTGTCCACGATGGATTACAATATTTGGTTTCACACCGATCCTGTCAAGATAATCTATCAGGTCTTTTTGTGCTGCCGCATCTTTATCCGTTGCATTATCCAGCGGCTTATTTGCATAGATCCAAACGGGCTTCCCTTTCAAAGATTTTATTTCTATCCATTCATTCTTTTGAACGATCTGCCATTCGCTTCTCGGGAAAGAAGTTAAATAACTACTGAAAGATTCCCTTCCATCCTGGTCTCCATAAAAAAATACCTGTTCTACAATTCTTCCTGAATCGTCAGTGAGGTAATCATAATTGACTGTATAAACCGGCGGAATTCCAATTTCTTTAGAAAGATCAATTCCGTTCTTAGGATCCGCTGAAAGGAAAATCATTTTCAGGAGATAATAAATACGCTGGCCCCTTTCATTGGATTCTTTGATACACCGCTGCTCATTGTTGATTACGTTTTGAACCATTGATTTCTGCAACACCGAATCATTGATGCTACCATAGGAGTCAGCCACATCTACCGCATCTTCAAGCGTTCCGGTTTTCTCAAGATTGGATACAAAAGCCTGCATCAATGTTTCTGACCTTTCAGGCATTGTTTTTAGAAACACATCAAGTTTGTTGTAGCCGGCTGCCATTTTAATAAACTTTTTAAAATGATCAAACCGGACTGACATCAACAATGAATCGCCACGGGGAACAGGGGCCATTTTTTGAATCATCCTGTCGAACGAATATTTATAACTGGAAGTATAAATGTCATTTTCTCCGAACACAATCATATAATACAATTCCACTGCATTCAAAGGGTCGATGGCCCTGAATCGAATATTAGGATTAGGGTTTTCGTGCAGGTTATTGATGGGCTCAATAAAATGCTGGATAGCCTTCATCTGCAACATGTCCACGAGCCCGTTAGGACCGAGCATCGCAATGGGCGTATCCCTTTTTATCAGCCTTCCATAATAATCCATTTCAGTATTTACAAGCAATTTGTAGTACCCCACACTATCATAAGTGCGTTGAGAATTTCCTGCGTATTTGGCAATGTTTTCTATTGTCTGTTTACCACTGATTAGATCGTCAAGAAATGGAAAATAAAACAATGCCCTTTCCTGCGTGCTTAATTTCACAACGGTTTGTATCCTTGGGTCATTGATCTTCCTGATTAGTTTTCCCTGGCGACTGTTTTTCGATTGAGCAAATGAGTAGAGTTGACTAGGATTGTTGTTAAAAGCGTCGATCACTAAAGAATCTGCAAAGGGTTCATCCACATAAGGGCCCAGGTTAGAAAGAATTTTGTCAGGATAAAGACGGCAGAATTTTCTGAACAAAAGGATTTTACTTTCCCGGTATCCCGGATTCT
>JBDSGZ010000064.1:0-6348 GCA_039918735.1 Ginsengibacter sp. | reverse complement strand
CCCATAGCAACTCAGAGAATTAAAATCATTTTGTAATTTGTGTGTTCATCTCCTGCATTTTCCCGAAAATAGAAATTACTAAACACTTTTATGAGCGAAGCAAAACATGATTTATCAAGGATGAGCTTCCAGATGGAGAGGTTCATTACATTCAGCGATGGAGTTTTTGCGATTGTTATTACGCTAATGGTTTTTGATATAAAAGTTCCGGAATTAACTTCGTTTAATGACCGGGAGCTATGGCAAAAGCTAACGGGTCTGGGCTCAGTGTTTTTGGGATTCGTAATAAGTTTTGGCGTTGTCGGATATTACTGGTGGGTACATCACCGCATCTTTGGCTATGCCCTCAAATATTCGACGAAGCTTCTGTGGATTAATTTTGGGTACCTGTTTACTGTGGCAATTTTACCCTTTAGTTCCAAGCTTTACGGCGAATACAGTTCCTATACTAATATGCAGCTTCCTTACGCTGTTTACGTCTTGAACATTTGTTTAACGGCATTTATGAATTATTGGTTGTGGATTTACATTAGTAATCCAAAACGGGATATGCTCACAAGGAAAATATCCAAAGCCAGGATCACCCTCGGCGTGTATCGATGCCTGGTTATCCCAATTATCTTTCTGGCGTCATTCTTGATTTCATTGTTCCATCCAATTTCTTCGCGCTTTGTTTTGTTATTGATCCCAATCGTCCTTTTATGGGGAATGAGTGGTTTCGAAAAAAGAGCTGATTTGGCAGATTTCAAAAACATCAAAAAGGAAGATGAGAAAACAAATGCAGATGCATTAGACCAGCACAAGACTTGAAATAATTTTTACTCATTCGCTAATAAACTTTACACATTACTATGGCAACAAATCAATACCATGAACCTGCAGAGGAACTATCAGAAGAAGTGAGAACATTTGCGAGGATGACTCAATCACTCATTGAAGAGGCCGATGCTATAAACTGGTATGAGCAAAGAATAAGCGTGGAAAAGGATGCAGATGCAAAGGCTATTATGATCAATGCTCAGAAAGAAGAATTTAAGCATTTTAGCATGGATCTCGAATTTCTACTCCGCAAAAAGAAGGATTGGAGGACGATGGTAAAGAATGTCGTTTTAAAGTCCGGGGATATTGTAAAAAATGCCGAAGGTGCTGAGAAGAAGGTGTAACATTTCTGCGATACGAACGTCACCGAGGACTAAGTGAAAATTTTTTGTCAACTTAAAAAAATATTCATTTATTTCCTGCGTTTAGATAATAATCCTTACCCTGTAAAAACCACTTAGCATGATCGTGAAAGAAATCGTTTGTGAGTTACTTATAGCAACACACATACTACTTTATATCCAATCGAGGATAGAAAGAATGAACGCCGGTGAATAACACCGGTTTTTTTTATTGTTCACATTGGTCTCATGGCAACTTTTTGCTCCCCTGTTTACTGTAGCGATCAGTTTTGTATCTTCCATTACTTTAGTAAAAGATTTACTCAAAAATGGAACCGGAACTTTCAAAATCGACAAAGGGATTAGTTGAAAAGCATCTGACACTCTCTGCTGGGGAATTTGAAAAACTGATGGCCGATACGGCCGCTCATCAGCATTTAGTCGAATCTCAATTGCAGGAAAGGGAAGAAAATTTTGGACTTTCATGGCCGGGTAAAAAATTATCTCAGCAACAAGCGACTTCTCCTCCCAGCGGAGTTTTTATTGAATGCCGCGAAGAGTCCGCCAACTGGGAAAACACGGAGAATATCTTTATCGAGGGAGATAACCTTGATGCCTTGAAAATATTGCAGCAGGATTTTTACGGAAAAATAAAAACCATTTATATTGATCCTCCTTACAACACCGGAAATAACGGTTTTACCTATGCCGATAATTTTTCTGAAAAACCAAAACTGCGCCTTCAAAAGAATGATATAAGAAGAAGAAATGGTAGCGAGCAAAATGAATTTTTACATGCCGGGTGGCTGTCTATGATGTATCCAAGATTGGTGCTTGCCAGGAAACTTCTCAAAGACAATGGAGTAATTTTTATCAGCATCGATGACAATGAAGTTGCTCACCTTAAACTAATCATGGATGAAATATTTGGACATGAGAATTACATCGATATTTTCTGCTGGACTAAATCGGAAACCCCAGCTAATCTTTCTAAAAAAAGCAAGAAAGTAGTGGAATATATTCTATGCTATCAGAAAACAAAAACCTCAGAAAAGTTTAAAGGCATCAGGAAAAAGACTATCAGCTCCAATGGCCTTCTCAATCAATCGAACAGAGTAAATACATTGATTTTTCCTTCAAACATTGTCAGGACAAACATGCCCGACCAGGTAATAAAAAACGGAGTTTATGGTACCGACAAATACCATATTGAATTATTGGAAAAAACGGAAGTGAAAAACGGGCGCTTTGTTTTGCCGGTTATATTAAAAGCGAAATTCAAGTGGACGCAACCAAAACTCGATTTAGAGATAAGTAAGGGAACACTTTTAAATATTCCAACACTTAGATTTAGCCCTTCTTATGAACGGATGGAATATGATGCGGAAGTTCCGCCAAATCTCATAAATTCAAAAGTAGGAGTAGAGACAAATGAAACTGCAGGCAATGATCTGGCGAACCTTTTCGGGGCTAAGGTTTTTGATTTCCCCAAGCCCCCTTCGCTTATTAAATACCTTTTAGGTTTTTCAGACGATCAGGATGGAATTGTGCTGGATTTTTTTGCCGGTTCAGGATCGACGGCCCAGGCTGTTTTGGAAATGAATGCGGAGGATAAGGGTAACCGGAAATTTATTTGCGTGCAGATAGGCGAGAAGACCCCGGTGAATTCTGTTGCAAGAAAATTTGGATTCGATACGATTTCGCAGATAACAAGAAAGCGAATTGAACTTGCTCTGCAGAATTTATCTCCAAGTAAAGTGTTGTCTGGAAGTTCCCGGAAGAGCAAGCAGGGTTTCAGGTTTTATGAGTTGACGAATTAAAGTTTATTCCATGAAATCAGATAAGTTGTTTTAAGAAATCTTCTGTTCTAAAAGTTATGATCATTCAAGACTTTGATTTTAAAAGAGAATATGAAATTGCACGGCGGCGGGCCACGGAAATGGTAGGTAATGATCTATACTCAAGATTTGGATTATCGAAGGAAAAAAGGATAGAAAAAGCGCTATTAGGGTGCCTTGGTGAATTGGCCTTTGAGCGATTGCTCGTAAGTAAAAATTTGCCCTACATAGTGGATAGAGAAAATTATGTGGACAGAAATTCGGATGAGTTTGATTTCTTAATGAATGGTAAAAAGGTCGATATTAAAGTTGCGAAGAAAACGACCTTAAATCCTCCCGGCGATAATTGGACATATGGCTATCCTAAAGAACAGCATCCATTACAGAAAGATTTTGTTGTGGTTGGCTGGATCGATTTTACAAATGAGTCTGTTGGAATTTATGGCTGGACGACAGGAATTGCTATTGAGAAAAATGCTGTGGTTAATTTCAACAGTTTTAAAGGCTACAAATATCTCACTCCAAATCACGAATTTAAATGGGGAGCGCTAAATAAAAATTTCGATGCATTATTTGATAAAATATTCTTTCCTAAATGTGAGCCATAGTTGATGCTGAAATGATTCCTGGAGAATGAGCGTTTTGTCTATAACGAATTTATAAGATCTTTCTTGAGGTTGACTGGGCGGTAATTTTTCGATCTTCAACGTTCTCAATTAATACAACTCCGGGTTGCTTTCCCGGCTCAAAACCTCCAAAGCGCTCATCGAGCTGTAAGGCCTTCGCGCCGTTTAAAGTAGCCCAGGTTAATAATGCCTCAGTTTCGACAGATGGGAAATTTAAAGAAATAGTTTTTATTTCTTCCAGGATATCTAACTGATGATTGGACGCGAGGCTATCGGTTCCCAGGACAATTTGCACATCGTTTTTCATCAACAGTGGAATGGGAGGTAACATGTTCTCAATGTAATAATTGGCGTTAGGACACAAGCAAAAGAAAACGGATTGATACGGAGGTTTCTTTTCTTTTATATAATCAAGATCCTGCTGGCTGATGAAAGTATTGTGAACCAAGATAAGGGACGCCGCTGCCTTTGTTCTGTGAAAGAATGACTGTAGGCTCGTAGTCCCAGGAGATTTAAAAGAGGAATTTTCAAGATTCATCAATTGGTACATTCGATTTAGCTCTCCCGTCCCTTTCAAAAAGAATTCATTTTCACCCGGCGTTTCCTGGTTATGAATGGTGATAGTTTTCCCCACAAAAAATGGGGTGATAATTTCCCACAAAGGGGAAGAAACTGAATAGGGCGCATGGGGAACGATGGCTGCTTGTTCTCCCTGTGCTAAATAATCCTCATAAATGCCCATAATTCTTTCCAAACGTTCATTTGCAACAAGAGGATTCCATCCGGAGACCTCAATGAAGTTATAAAACGTGAGAGCAGAATGTTTCTTTATTGGCAGCGCTAACCTGGTATTGCAAATGTCCCCTAGGGCCACAATTCCGTTCCTGGCCATAGTCGCAATTGCCTTGTTCATAGCATCCAGAATTTCTTCCTCCGCGTATTCTCTTTCGGTAACCACCTTGACAACGAAATCAGGAAGGCCTGTTTTTTCCGGAATTTTATTGTCCAGGTGCGAAAGTTCCAGATGACAATGGCTATTAATAAACCCTGGTGATAAGATGCCGTTATAATTTTCCACCCCTTCAATGAAAGGGTCAAAAGGAATAATGTCCAGGATGGTGCCCATTTCATCTGTAATCAAGACACTGTTGTTATCTAATAATGCTGAGCCAGTGAATAAATAATCCGCTCTGAATTTTCGATAGTTCATGTAACTGGTAATAATTAATTTTGCAACCCTGCGAAGATAGGAGGATGCTTGAATTCTCCATATCGGCCATGCAAATTGGAATTTTTCAAAAATAAAAGTAATGCTTGATAAGCTGGAAGCAATTAAGGCCCGTTTCGATGAACTTGCGGTCGCACTTTCTAACCCGGAGGTTGTAGGGGATAATAAAAAATATCGCCAGTTAAGTAAAGAATATCGCGACCTTGAAAAGATCGTCGAGGTTAGGAACAAATATGCTAAGGTGCTGGATGACATTGAGTTTAACAGACAAATGCTCAACAGCAATGATGACGAAATGCGTGACCTTGCAAAAGAAGAGTTGCCGGAGTTGCTGGAGAAAAAAGACAGTTTTGAGAAGGAGATCAGGAACATGCTTATTCCTAAAGATCCCCAGGATGAAAGGAACGCAATTATTGAGATAAGAGCCGGAACGGGTGGTGATGAAGCATCGTTATTTGCCGGAGATCTGATGAGAATGTATTTGAAATTTTGCGAAAATAAAGGATGGAAAACTGCGCTGTTAAGTGAAAATGAAGGAACTGTTGGCGGTTATAAGGAAGTACAGATTGAAGTGACAGGTGATGATGTGTATGGTACTTTGAAATTTGAAAGCGGCGTTCATCGTGTACAGCGTGTGCCCGATACAGAGGGCAGTGGAAGAGTGCATACGAGCGCAGCCACAGTGGCGGTAATGCCCGAAGCAGATGAAGTGGACGTAGAGGTGAGGGATAGCGATGTGAAAATGGAAACTTCGAGAAGTGGCGGTGCTGGCGGACAAAATGTAAATAAAGTTGAGACAAAAGTGATGCTGACTCACGTTGCAACCGGGCTTGTAATTGTTTGTCAAACGGAGAGAAGCCAGTTGGGTAACAGGGAAAAAGCGATGCAGATGCTGAGGACAAAATTATACGAGCAGGAAGTGCGAAAACAGGAAGAAGAAATTTCGAGGCATCGCAAAAGTCTTGTTAGTACCGGCGATAGATCGGCGAAAATCAGGACGTATAACTTTCCACAGGGTCGAGTTACAGACCATCGGATCGGGCTCACGGTTTATAATCTTGACAGTGTGCTAAATGGCGACCTCGATGAATTTATCGATGCTCTGCAGTTTGCAGAGAACTCGGAAAAACTCACCCAAACGTCAAACTAACTTTTTTTGTGTTTTTCAACATTTCGTGTAGTTGATTAAATATTTTGTTAAGAAGAAAAGTTATTGGGTACTTGTTAACAGATTTCGTCTTAATTTTGGCATGTGATTTGAAATATATATAACAGTTGATTGAAAAGATCAATTTTAATTTTACAAGTCAATTTTCTCATAAGCAGTTAGTTTTGGTAAACGGCCCCTGTTTCTACAGGGGCCTTTCTTTTTCTCATAGTGTTCCTTCTCTGTAACAATCTTAATCTTCTCATTATTGAACTATTAGAATCTCTATATGTAGTGTTATTTATATAAGTTTAAAGAGTATTTCAAACAATCATTATGAATTTCAAAA
>JBDSGZ010000063.1:0-6645 GCA_039918735.1 Ginsengibacter sp. | reverse complement strand
TGATTAACAATACCGGCGGTCCAAAAGGTGGTGACATAACAGACGCGACAACGGAAGAATTTTTACAGGCGTTTAACAGCCACCTTATTTGCAATCAAATCCTCGTTCAGCATGTACTTCCTTCGATGAAGGCCTCAGGCTACGGCCGCATTGTCAATATCATTTCAACTTCTGTGAAGCAACCAATCCCGGGGCTTGGAGTTAGCAATACAATTCGAGCTGCAGTAGCCAATTGGTCAAAAACCCTCGCGAACGAACTCGGCTCTTTTGGAATTACGGTTAACAATGTGTTACCGGGATTTACCCGAACTGCAAGATACGATTCGATTGTTCAAAACAAAATGAAGGAAACAGGACAAAGTGAGGAACAAATTGAAGCATCTATAGAAAAAGAAATTCCCGTCGGAAAGATTGGCAGTCCCGAAGATTTTGGTGCGGCAGTAGCTTTCCTTTGCTCACCTTGCGCAGGCTATATTAGCGGCATAAATCTTCCTGTTGACGGAGGTAAACTTGCCTGTCTTTGAATAATTTAATCACCTGACTTTAATTTGTGGCATTTTTTTGGATAGGAGAACTCCGCTGCAATTTCGCAGCGTAATAATCAAAAAGACAAAAATGAAATTTATCAAAAATTACCTTGTTTTATTTGTGCTTTCTTGTGCATTATTCATTGGTTGTAAACCAAAGGATTCTGACGTCAAGTCTCAAATCGAAAAGGCATTGCAGGCAGTTCCAGAAACATCAGGAGTGACGGTTCAAGTGACAGACGGCGTTGCCACTTTATCCGGAGAAGTAAAAGATCAGGGAACTCGCGACAAAGCTGGTACGATAGCCACTGACACCAAAGGCGTGAAAAGCGTGGACAACCAGGTAACAGTTACTCCTCCCGTTGTAGAAGCCCCTGTTCAAATAAATCCAGATGCGGCTTTGGTGCAAGGAGTAAAAGATGCTACAAAAGATTTTCCCACAGTTACAGCGAATATCAGTGATGGAGTGATCACACTGACCGGTGACATTAAACGCAGTGATTTGAAAAATCTTATGATGAGTCTTAGTACACTCAAACCCAAAAAAATAGACAACCAATTAACCATCAAATAATTTTAATATTATGTCATTACAGGATAAATACAAGCAACTCATCGACGCAGCAACAACCGGCGGCGTAAGTAACTTACAAGTAAGAGAGCAGGACAATGTTTTATATATTGATGGAAGTGCTCCTGATGGAGCAACCAAAGATAAACTTTGGGATATTTATGCGCAGTTAGATCCCGATTACCGAGCCGGCGATGTTATCTTAAATGTTGATGTATCTGCATCTGCAGGAACAAAGGCAAAGGTGACAACGGAGAGTACAAATCTTAATATACGCAAGGGTCCGGGAACGGATCAACCAATCGTGGGTAAGGCAGCCCATAATGAAATCGTTACACTGCAAAGTAAAACGAACGATCAGTGGTGGTTAATAAAGACCGATGCCGGTGAGGAAGGTTATGCTTATGCCCAGTATCTTTCTCCTCAATAAATTTTTGTAAAAAAGATTTTATACAACCCGCAGAATCGCTTTCTGCGGGATTTTTATTTTGGACAAAGGTAAGTCTTCCATTGAGCCAACTTCAGCCAAGATGTTATCTTCTATTATGAGATATGCGTTTTTCAAGGTAGGGCAAGACTGAAAGCTCTTTACCTCTAGAAATTTCCACCTCATTTCTTAGTTTAACAATGGATTTAATATTTGGAAATATTTGGGATGCCATTCAATTATTTTTCTAACTAACCTTTTCTTTCATCTAAATATGAAAATGTTTGAAACAAAAGTGAATTATCAATGGGGATTCACAATGTACTTCGTGGTAACAAAGAGCATCATGCTAAAGTTATCTATTTCATGTCTTAATCTTATCAAGCTCTGTATGAATTAACTGGTATCACCTTTTCATAAAAAGATCGGAAGCACCCATTAATGTAACTTTGCGTGGGCGAAGACAAATGAGTTTCGTTCAAAAGTTTTCTTGATGAGACCTACGAAAATTAAATTTCTTTTTGCTCTTACTTTAGGTATGAGCCTTTCATCCTGCGGGCAAAATACTTCTTCAACAAAAGATAAAGAAAGTGATATGTATACAAACGCATTAATCCACGAAACCAGCCCCTACCTCCTGCAACATGCACACAATCCTGTCAACTGGTATCCATGGGGAGAAGTGGCGCTTACCAAAGCAAAAGAGGAAAATAAAATGCTACTGATAAGCATTGGATATGCTGCATGTCACTGGTGCCATGTGATGGAGCATGAAAGCTATGAGGATACGGTTGTTGCTAAAATCATGAATGAACATTTTATCTGTATAAAAGTGGATAGGGAAGAAAGGCCCGATGTTGACCAGGTGTATATGAACGCTGCTTATCTCATCAATGGAAGTGGAGGCTGGCCGTTGAATGCACTGGCAATGCCAGACGGCAGACCGTTTTTTGCCGGAACATATTTTCCAAAATCGAATTGGATAAAGCTGCTGGAATATTTCACGGACCTGTATAAAAATGAAAAGTCGAAATTAGAAGAGCAGGCCGACAATGTTTCCAAAGGCATCAGGGATATGGATCATGTTCCTTTGAATGATAAACAAGTTGCTTTCAGCATTCATGATTTCGACGAAATGTTTAACACTTTTGAACAGCGGATCGATAAGGATAAAGGAGGAACAACCGGAGGAATGAAATTTCCAATGCCTTCCAGTTGGGAATTTCTGTTGCATTATAATTATTTGCGCGGAAAACCAAACGCTTTAAAGTCAGTTGAAACTACGCTGAAACACATGGCACTTGGCGGTATATATGATCAGCTTGGTGGCGGATTTTCCAGGTATGCTACTGATGTGGACTGGCACGTTCCGCATTTTGAAAAAATGCTTTATGACAATGGACAACTTGTAAGTCTTTATAGCCACGCTTTCCAGGTTACGGGAAATCCGTTGTATAAAAGAGTTGTCTTTGAAACACTTGCTTTCGTCCATCGTGAACTCACATCTCCTGAAGGAGGATTTTATTCATCGCTTGATGCCGACAGCGAAGGTGAAGAGGGGAAATTTTATGTATGGACGCATAAAGAAGTTGAAGAAGTGCTCGGTGATGATGCAGCAATTTTTGAAGATTATTTTGGAATCAGTAAAAATGGAAATTGGGAGGAAGGAAAGAATATTCCGGATATCAATTATGGATCAGGACATACGTCCAAAAAATCCGATATCGGCAATGAGGAGCTTGAAAAAAAATTGCTTTCGATGAAAGAAAGGCTCCTTCATGCGAGAGATAAAAGAGTAAGGCCACATACCGATGATAAGATTTTGACCTCATGGAACTCTATTATGGCGAAGGGATATATTGAGGCGTACAAAGCTTTCGGTGATGAAACATTTCTAGAGGCTGCAAAAAAGAATATTGATTTCCTCATAACGAATGTTGCAGGAACTAGCGGTGTTTTGTATCGGAATTATAAGAATGGCAGTGCCACTATTCCGGGCTTCCTCGATGATTATGCATTTCTCATAAGTGCGTTGATAGATTTATACCAGGTAACCTTTGAACATCAGTATCTAAAAAAAGCTTCAATACTTGCTGAATATGTCGAAAAACATTTTTTCGATAAAACAACCGGGATGTTCTTTTATACCGATGTTCAATACAGTGATCTGATTGCGAGAAAAATGGAAGTCTCAGACAATGTAATTCCTGCTTCCAACAGCGAAATGGCAAAAAATCTCTTAGTTCTTAGTTTATATTTCGAGAACAATCTTTACCAGATACAGTCGGAGCAAATGTTGAAAAACGTAATCATCGATGTAAAGAAGAGTCCTGGCTTTTACAGCAATTGGGCTCAACTTATGGCGCTGCATTTAAAAACGCCGTATGAAATCGCAATCGTCGGAAAACAATGGAAACAAAAACTCATTACATTCAATAGGAGCTATTTGCCGGAATGTATTTTTTTAGGGGGAGATTCAGAAGGAGATTTGGCGCTGTTGCAGAACAAATTGGTCGATCAGAAAACGATGATCTACGTTTGTGAAAATAAGACCTGTCAATTACCTGTCGAAGAAGTTGAAGATGCGCTTAAGCAGATAAAAATTTATGATCGGTGAATGATAATAAAAAGGTTGGCACAAAATTCGAGACAACAGAATTCATAGCAATATTGCATACTCACTAATATCAATTGCCATGAAGATAGTTGGATGGATTCTAATCGTTGTCGGGATCGTAATGATCATCATTAAAGGGTTCTCCGTTCCCGTCGAAAAAAAAGTGATTGATTTAGGACCCTTAGAAGTAAATAAAACTGAAAACAAATGGATTGGCTGGCCTACTTATGCAGGTGGGTTATTAGCAGTTGTTGGGGTCGTTCTCGTAGTAGCAGATAGAAAAAAATAACTTACGCCATAACAAATAAAAATGAAGCCCGCTGAGCGGGCTTCATTTTTATATAATTACATGAGATTACAATAACAACAATAGTAGAATACCAATTACAACAAGGGCTCCTACGGAAAGGTAAATTCCATTTCTCTTCTCCCCATTGTCTTTTTTTAATTTCCGTAACTCTTTTCGTAGTTCCTTTTTTTCAGCCGAGCTTAAAGTGCTTTTGTCCATGCTCCTTATTTCATTAATTCTACCCATAGCCGACTCTGCAGGATTCACAGCATTTGCATTCTGACTTACAAGAGGGGAAACAAGATTGATTGCCAATGTTGGATAAGCTACGAAGCTTACAATTACCAGGAATAAAATAGAAAATAATTTGCTTTGTTTCATATGAAAAGATTTGGGTTTTTAGTTGAGCAAAAAGTAATGTTATTCTCTGATCAATCACAAAAAAACCGCCGGGATGGCCCGACGGTTTGCGATTTTTTCTCGCAGATTATTTCAATGAGAACCTACCGATAAATTCCCGGTAAAGATGCCCATGTTCTATCAGCATGAATACCTCCTTTTCATTTGATGAGAACTAAAGTTAACAAAAAATACCTCCCCGCTAGGCTAACTGTTTAGATTTTTTCCAGTTGTTTCTTTAGATCGTACTGAAGATCTGGATGAAGCGAAAGAATCAAAGTTTCAATTCTTTCAAGCAGGGTATTATAAATTTTAATTACTTGCTTTTCACTTGCGATATTATTAGGAAGGTTTTTTATCTGCAAGCAAACTTCGATGCACAACTCTGATTCAACAAGCTTTGATCCTGATATTCTTGAATATTTGCTTACGTTTCTTAAAATTTTCCTGAGACTTTTTTTCACATAGTACACGTGTGCAAGATTCATTTCAGTGAAGAATATCTTAATCTCTTTTCTTATTCTATTCGTAAAATCGGATAGATTGCCAGATTCAAAAAGAAGAAACGTCAATAGCTCTTTATTTTCTTTCTTGAATTTAGAAAGACGAAGGCAATAGTTAACCAATTCTTCATGGTTCTTTTGTTGCAGTTGTTTCTTGAGTTCACTTGATGAAGCACTTTTCATAAAAGCAAATTTCTATAAAAATGGTAAAGAAAAGGAAGAACGCAATCAAATCCACCAGGCTATAAAAGCAAAAGGGAACCGGATTGGTTCCCTTTTTACGGTGATTCATGTAAGTATTACTATTGTTTAATTACCTTGTTATTATAAAGAATTTCTCCTGCAGCATTAGATACATTAAGAATATACATTCCTGGCTGCAAGTGTGTAACATTAGAAAACTCCTTCCTGGTGCTACCTGAAGTTACAGACCAGTTTTCGTTTGCAGCTACACGTCCTGTAATATCAATCAGTCTTGCGTGAACGATTTCATCTTTTGAACTTAAGAAATCAACTGTTAATACGCTACGGAATGGGTTTGCCAAAACAGAAACTCCTGTCTTAGAAATATTAATATTAATCTTTACCGTTTTTGAGTATTTAAACTTACCATCTTTATCTACTTGCTTGAGACGGTAGAAGCTATTTCCTGAAAATGGTTTTGCATCATAAATGTTATAATTCTTTACGACTGAACTATTACCGGCAGCCTTAACTGTGTTCACATATGTCCAACTGAAATTACCATCAACACTCTTTTCAAGATCGAAGTAATCGCTATTAAATTCCTGGGAGGTTGACCAATCAACACTTACTCCACTACCTTTTTGACGAGCCGATATGTTTAAAAACTCAACAGGAGTAGGAGCATTTATAGGGCACTGAGCAAAAGAGATATCATCAAGCGCAAAATCATTTCCGCAACCACCAACAGTACCATCGCTGATTTTTATGCGAATAGAGGTAATGGTAAAATTGTTGACTGCAGGTAAGTTTATCAATGCACCCTGGGAAACCCATTTTGCAGGAAACTCCTGCTGAAGCGGAGCAGCAACATACGGTGAGCCCACCAATGGAACCCACGCATTAGATGCATCTAAATATTCCACAGTATAGGTTAACGTGGTTAGTTTAGGTTGACTGCAAGTGCCGGGAGTGTCCACATTCATTGCAAATGCGCTAAGAGAATAAAAACCATCTCCAAATCCGGAAGTATTTGTAACAGTGTGGCTGTAAAATATCTCTGCCTGACCGTTAGCAACTATCATCTTGCCATCAGCGTTTCCTGTATGATCAGATGCAATGTGCCATT
>JBDSGZ010000062.1:0-6539 GCA_039918735.1 Ginsengibacter sp. | reverse complement strand
GAGATATTGCACGACAGCTTCCAAATGGTATTATTGAATTTATTGGGAGAAATGATTTTCAAGTTAAAATTAGAGGATATCGTATCGAATTAGGAGAAGTGGAGTCGGCTATAAATAAGATCGACTATGTAAATAGCTGCTGCGTGCTGGCAAAGAAAAGCGCCGACACCAACAACTCTCTCGCGGCATATTTTGTTGCCGAACGTAATTCTTTGAAGTCAATGGAGAAAGAATTATACAAACAATTAGTAGCCGATTGGAAAGACCTTTATGAAAAAGAATATGATGATTCGGAGATCATCGGAGATACAGATCCCGAGTTCAACATTATTGGATGGAATGATAGTTTTACAGGTGGGGCGATACCGGAAGAACAAATGAGAGAATGGCTACAGGATATTACCGGGGTGATTTTATCTACGAACCCGCAAACAGTTCTTGAAATAGGTAGTGGCACAGGATTAATTTATTACCAGCTTACGGATAAAATCAGCAAATACATTGGTACAGATTTTTCCAGAACAGCAATTAACCAGATTGCGCATCATATAAGCAAGGCTACTAGAACCTACTGCGCCACAGAACTAAAGGCGTGTGCGGCACATGAAATAAACGTTGAAAATTCTGAAAACGTTGACACAGTTATTCTGAATTCAATTATCCAATATTTTCCTGGCGAGGAATATCTCACCGAGGTGATAGAAAAGGGTATAAAATCACTTAAAGGAAAGGGCCGTATTATCATCGGTGATGTGCGGGATCTAAGGTCGCTAAGCCTTTTTAAAACCAGGCTTGAACTTCAGAAAACACAGGAATCCACCAGCATCAAAGAATTTATCTGGAACTGTGAAGAAGCAACTCTGAAAGAGGAAGAATTGTGTCTGTCACCCGATTATTTTTATAATTTATCATCTCTTTATCCTGAAATTGATCACATTGAAATCAGGTGGAAAAAGAGCCAGTACGAAAATGAGCTTACGCTCTACCGTTATACAGTCATACTATACATTGGGATTGAAGAAAAAATTATTGAACCTCAATGGAAAACCTGGACAGGAGTGAGTGGTTCCGCAAAGATTTTTGAACAGTTGAATGCAGGCAACTTAGTCGCTGTTAGAAATGTACCGAATCACCGACTGTGGAGGGAGCAATTGATGCAGCAGAAACTTGGCGATCCGTCTTTAAATACTGTTGGTGATCTGAATAGGCTAACTGAAGATTTAGAAAATCCATTCATAGAAGTAGAGGATTTTCTTCAGAAAATAAGAGATAAGGGGTTTCATTATAGGTTACTTCCTGCAAGCAATGTTTTTTACTCAGACATTTTACTTGAGTCAGATAATTCCAATGCTTTAGTTTATCATCAGGATAAAAGCAAAAGTCACACCGTCAATGGGCTGTCCACAAATATTCCTCTCTATTCTCAAATGATTTCTATTATTAGAAAAAATATAAGAGTATTGCTTGAGGAAAGGCTGCCGGAATACATGATCCCAGGCGAAATTATCCCCGTGCACAAAATACCTCTTACGAATAACGGCAAAGCAGACAAGAAGTTCCTAATGCTTTGGAATGGAAAAGGAGATTCTAAGAGGAGTCTGTTTATAGCTCCGGAAACATCTTCCGAACAGGAAATTAGGGAAATTTGGAAGGCATTATTAGGCCTGGAAAAAATCAGTACCCAGGATAACTTTTTTGAAATAGGTGGACATTCTCTTTTAGCCGCCCGGCTAATTTCTGCACTTCGTAAAAAAATGGACGTAGAAATTTCGATAAGAGATTTGTTTACATATCCTACCATTCGTCAACAAGCGAAATATATTGATACCCTTACCTCGTCCATAACCTTACCTCCCGTGGAAAAAGCGTCACGCGAATCCCGAATACCATTATCATATAGCCAGGAACGCCTTTGGCTGATAGATCAGTTGGAAGGAAGTATCCAATACAATTCGCCCGTGGCATTGCGAATCACCGGTAAGTTGAATACCGATGCTTTAAGATTTGCTCTAAAAAATATTATCGTTCGCCATGAGGTGCTACGGACCGTTTTTCATGCTGAAAACGGAATTCCGTTTCAAGTAGTGAAGGAAGCACGGGACTGGGAGATTACAATGTTGGATGGTGATGATCTCCTGGATCCGCTCATTTTAGAGAAATTTCTTAAAAAAATAATCAATGCACCTTTCGACCTTTCAAATGATTTCATGCTTCGGGCGCATTTAATTTCTATTCAGAAGGACGAATATATCCTGGTAGTAACCATGCATCACATTGCTTCGGACGCATGGTCGATGCCTATATTGGTAAATGAAGTAAACGAATTGTACAATGCATTCGATGAGGAGCGTGACCCGGTACTGCCAGAAATGGCTTTACAATATGCAGACTTTGCTATTTGGCAAAGAAGAAATTTTACTGCTGAAATTATTTCTCTTAAATCAAATTATTGGAAAAGCAAGTTGGCAGGAACATCTCCATTGGAGTTGCCAACTGATTTTGTAAGGCCAACCATAAAAAGTTTAAATGGTGATTCATATCAATTTTTCATTGAAAAGGATTTAAGCGACAAGATTATTCAGATTGGTAACCAGGAAGGCGCTACTTTATTTATGACCTTGCTGGCAACATTGCAGATATTACTGCAGCGGTATAGCGGGCAGCAGGACATATGCGTGGGAGCATCCATTGCCAACAGGCCACAGCCGGAGCTTGAAAGCCTTATTGGGTTTTTTGTAAATACGGTTGCTCTGCGCTCTATAGTTGACGAAGAAAAAAAGTTCATTGAGTTTTTACAGGAAGTAAAAACAACAACACTTGACGCATATGAATACCAGGACGTACCTTTTGAGAAAGTAGTTGAAGACACGGTTCAAAGGCGCGATCCTTCAAGATCGCCAGTTTTCCAGGTTATGTTAGTGCTGATTAATACTCCGGGTGCAACAACGTTAGGAAGCGAAGGTGTTCAACTCACAGCGTTTCCTTTAAATTTAAAAACTTCCAGGTTGGAAATTACTTTGTTAGTTACATCGAATTCCTCTGGGTTGAGCGTAAACATGATTTACAATACTGATCTGTTTAAAAGAGAAACGGTTAAAAGGATGGCAGGCCATTTTAAACAATTATTAAATGCGGTCGCTAACGATCCTATGCAAAAGATAGAATTATTGCAAATGTTAACTGAAGCTGAAGAGCAGCAATTATTGGTTGATTTCAATTAATAATCGTACAAAAATGAATAAAAGTTTTATAGATTTATTTGAAGAACAAGTTGAGAAAACGCCCGGCAATATTGCCGTGGTTTTTGAACTACAGCAACTTTCATTCTCCGAATTGAATGAGAAGTCCAATCAACTCGCTCACCAGCTTAGAAGTTTTGGCGTAAAGGAAGATGTGTTAGTTCCATTATTCATAGAACGGGGTTTCAACATGGTTGTGGGTTTATTGGGAATCATGAAAGCAGGCGGTGCCTATGTGCCGATCGATATTGATTTTCCACAGGAAAGAATCAGTTACATGCTGCAGGATTCACAAGCTTCAGTTCTTGTCTGCAGCAAGGAAAGCCGCAAGAAACTTCCCAGCGTTGAAGGAATAGCAAGTGTAGAAATTGATGTATTACCGGATGGCCCAAAAAATAATTTATCTGAAAAAACACTTCCTCACCACCTGGCTTATGTTATTTATACTTCGGGATCTACAGGAATGCCCAAGGGCGTTATGATCGAACATAGAAACCTGGTAGATTATATAACAGGGCTTTTCGAAAAGACGGGAATAAATAATTGTCATTCATTTGCACTCGTTTCAACTATTGCTACTGATCTTGGGAACACGGTCATTTATTCGTCGCTTGCTTGCGGAGGCACATTGCATGTCTTTACCAAGGAAACCGTTAGCAATATAGAGATGCTGCAACAGTATTTTGATGAGCATAAAATCGAATGTCTTAAAATAGTTCCTTCGCACTGGAGAGCACTTAGCCCTGGTGTCAATCTTTTGTTGCCTGGGAAATTATTGATTTTTGGCGGCGAAGCGTTGCCGGAAAAAATAATTGAAGACATCCGTTCATCTGGGTCTCATTGCAGGGTTGTAAATCATTATGGTCCTACAGAAACAACAATAGGAAAGCTTCTGCACATAGTAGAACCGGATGCAAAATATGAATACACTGTACCGATCGGGAAGCCATTTTCTAATACTAAGGTGCTGGTGTTGACAAAAAACTTAAAGTTGTGTCCCATCGGAGTACCGGGGCAGCTATACATTACAGGAGATGGAGTGGCAAGAGGTTATTGGAACAACCCTGAACTAACGAAAGAAAAATTCATTCAAAATCCGTTTGCTAAACAAGGTTATTCGATCATGTACGACACGGGAGACCTTGTGAAATATCTACCCGATGGAAATATCTCTTTTATAGGAAGGGCTGATAACCAGGTGAAGATTCGCGGTTACAGAATTGAGTTGGGAGAAATAGAAAATGTATTGCAACAATCGGATCTTGTAAGCCAGGCGGCAATTTTGGCCAAAGATGATAAGCAGGGAAATAAGACGCTGGTTGGATATATTATTTCAAACGGCGTTTTCCAAAGAGAAGGAATTTTGACTTTCGCAAAAGAAAAGTTACCAGAGTATATGGTGCCTGCGGTACTGGTAGAGATGGATAAATTTCCCTTGACTGCCAATGGAAAAATAGACCGCAATGCTTTGCCTGACACGGATGAGAAAGACTTGCACAGCAATGAATTTGTAGCTCCAAGGAACGAAGTGGAAGACAGGCTGGCTGAAATCTGGAAAGATGTTCTTGAGGTTGACCAGGTGGGAATACATGATAATTTCTTTGAATTGGGAGGACACTCCTTGCTCGCTGTAAGATTGGTGTCTGCCATTCGAAAGGCATTTGTGGTGGAAATGCCGATAAGCAATATTTTTGATTTCCCTACTGTAGCCTTGCTCGCTGTGCAATTATCGCAGCATAGCGATGACAAAGTGCTCAACTCCATTGAACGTGTTGATCCACGACCTGCTCATATTCCTTTATCATTCAGCCAGGAAAGATTGTGGTTTATCGATCGCCTTGAAGGCAGCATACAATACCATGTTCCGGCAGTTCTTCGTCTATCGGGAAATTTAAATGTTGAGGCGTTGAACTTTGCACTTAAGACGATTGTTGACCGCCACGAAATTTTGCGTTCGGTGATTCTCGATGAAGACGGGCATCCATATCAACAAGTAAATGAATCCGGGGCCTGGGAATTGTCAGTAGTGGAAGGAGCACATTTCCGTGAGGAAAAAAAAGCGTTACAGGATTACATTTTCCAGTTGATCAGGAAGCCATTTGATTTAGCCGGAGACTACATGATCAGGGCCACATTGATAAAAACTGATGTCGAAGAATTTTTATTGATTGCCACACTTCATCATATTGCGTCAGACGGTTGGTCCAGGTCGGTTCTTGTGAAAGAAGTGGTTGAGCTTTATAATTCGTTTGAGGAAAAGCGTTCCGCTCAATTGAACTCTTTAAGTATCCAATATGCTGATTATGCGATCTGGCAGCGGGCTCATCTGACGGGAGAAGTTTTCGATTCTAAAATTAATTATTGGAAAGATAAATTATTCAATGTTGCTCACATTAACCTGCCTAATGACTTCAAGCGACCTGCTGTTTGGAATTCCAGGGGAGCGTTTGTACATCACAAGGTCGACAAAGCAGTAACCGAATCATTAAATAAATTAAGCCAGCAAAAAGGAGTCACCTTGTTTATGACCTTGTTGGCGGCATTCAAAGTGCTGCTGCACAGGTATAGTGGCCAGGAAGACATTTGTGTGGGTACGCCTATCGCAGGCCGCCAGCAGGTAGAGGTAGAAGAACTTATCGGATTTTTTGTCAATACCCTCGCTTTGCGGGATGAGGTGAAAAGTAACGCTACATTCGAAGAATTGCTCCTGGAGGTTAGAAAGACTACACTCGACGCATATCAGCACCAGGAAGTTCCTTTCGAAAAAATTGTTGATGTACTGGATGTTGAAAGAGATGTAAGTAGAAATCCTGTATTCCAGGTGATGTTCGTTCTCAGGAATACACCGGAAGTTCCGGACCTGAGTTTTGGAAATGTAAAGCTGTCTGCGGTAAACGCTGAGCATACAACAGCAATGTTTGATATACAGCTTTTCATCACCGAAACGGTGGATGGTTTATCGATCATGACAGAATATTCGACTGACTTGTTTTTGGAAAGTACGATCCGGGACATGATCTCTCAATACCGTGAGCTTCTTTCCTCCATTTTAAAAAATCCAAAAGAAACGATTGGTCGCTTACCTATTCTTTCTAAACAAGAAGAGCATCACCTGTTACATGATTTAAATAAAACTAGCACCGATTACCCAAAAGATAAAACTGTGGTCGATCTTTTCGGAAGCCAGGTTTTAAAAACGCCCGATGCGATTGCAGTTGTCTTTGATGAAAGCCAATATACCTACCGCGAGCTTGATACTCTTTCGAATCAATTAGCACATTCTCTAAAAGCTCGGGGTGT
>JBDSGZ010000061.1:0-4027 GCA_039918735.1 Ginsengibacter sp. | reverse complement strand
TGAAACGCCGTTTCCTGACCTCGATCTTTCTCCTTTGCATTCTTTACGTAAGTTCCCTCAGTATATCCCTTACCCTTTTTTACATTTATTTCCACTGGTTGCGTGTGCAATGTTTTATAACTTTTTTCCACCGGATCGAAATAAGAAAACGATACTTCAGGGATAGTATACGTTCCCGGACTTGACACAGTAAATGGATAGATGAATGTTTTATTGCCTTTCATAGGAACCGAAAACTTGTCAACGTCATCCGACACTTTTGTGTCATAACCTTCAATATTGGCCGGCCACTCAATTTTTAGTGCATTAACTAATTGTATATTGCCCTCGCCGGTAATATTTATTCTCAGATTTCCCATGTCATCTGTTGTAATGCTTTTCCGGTCGAGAGAAGAACTGATGGTAAAATTTCCCACAGCTCCTTTGAAATCAACTGGCTTTACGCTGTCCGGCAACGGATAGACTGTAACCATGGTCGCTTTGCTTTTTAAAGTGACATGCTGCTTGATCACTGCATTATCAGGTGAGTTTGAATTGGCAAAATCCTGGAGCATATCAAAAAACATATCTCCTTTTTGATTTCCTGCATACTCTGAACGAAGGAAGGTTATATCGTTATCAGTCACGACAGGATCAAGGGTAATTGTGCCAGGTTGCAAAGGATATAGTTGCACCTTACGAAGTGTGTACACATTGTATTCGCGACCATTGAATTTTTCTGTTTGTACAGCGTTGGAATTAACGTCAAGATCGCTGACCGAAAACCCATTGAAAGAAGGCGCTTCGGTCACCATTGATTCTGATCTCAATCTCGTATATAATTTATAGGAAGCAACAATGGGTTCTCCAACAAAACAATTTGTCTTGTTTAAATCGAGCCTTACAAAAAGATTCTTGTGAACTTTTTCGTTCACGTTCTCGCCCTTCTTTAGAATGTAATCATCATATTGGTGGATGGTCGGCTCTGTCGGCAGATTGAGACCAAATCCGGAAAAGGGTGAAAGTGAATTATTGCCGCCAGTTCCCGAAGCAGCAGGATTGGAAGCGTTGGTAACCTTGATAGTTAACGGATTAGTAAAATAATCCTTTCCATGAATTCTCGCCCGTGCGGATGCAATAGTGAAGTTGCCCGTAGTCCTCGGCTTCAGATAAAAACTAACCGAAATATACTGATCAATTTTGCCATTGATGCTGCTCATACCGCTTTGCTGGTTTGGGCCACCCACGACATCAAAATGTGAAAATGATGGCGGAGAAATGTTTTCTACATTGGAGGCATTTTCCACTCGGAATTCAATTTGCAGATAATCATTTTCCCCAATGGTTTTTTCGGGGCAAATAGTAGAAAACTTTATTTGTGCGTAAGATGTAGTCTGGCAACAAACAGCTGTTGCGATAAAAAACAAAAACCACAATGCGGAGGGAAAAGATTGTAAAGGTCTCATCATCTATTGCCAGAACGTTGAGCTACAAATTTACTGGAAGAACAAACAAGCCGCTGTTAAAAATCGTACGATGATTTAAGGAAGGTCACCGAGTTGCGGCCTTATTATAAGATCTTCCACACAGGCCTGTGGTGACAGTTGGGAGGCAGCGTAAATCATTTCAACGATGTCGCTCACTTCCAATATGCGACCCGGATCTAGATCAGCACCTTCCCATGTAGGAGTTAATGTTGCCCCCGGATAAACGGAAGTTACCTTAATATTATAAGGCTTCATTTCTTCCCTCAAATTTTTACTAAAACCCATCATTGCAAACTTACTGATGCTGTAAGCGCCCCCGTTATGATAGGCTTTCAGAGAGGCAATGGAACAAATGTTAAATATGTGCCCCCTTTTTTTTTTCATCATCTCTGGTAGCAAAGCTCTGGTTATATGATAGGCACTGTATAAGTTGACCTCTATCATTTTTTCAAGCGTGCCTTCTTCTTCATTATAAACGCTGCCGGGGATAAATTGTCCGGCGTTGTTGATGAGAATGTCAACTGTTACGCCCTGCGCTACGATCCAATCGGTAAATCTCAGAACCTCATTTTTTATCGAAAGATCTACAACAAGATATTTTATAACAGCACCGGGTTTTCTTTTATTAATTTCCTGGATGATCTTTAGAAGATCTTCCTCAGTTCTGGAACAAATGAAAACCTGGTTTCCCCTGGCAGAGAATTTTTCCGCCAACCCTTTTCCAATACCTTTGCCGGAGCCAGTGATCACAATATTCATTATTCTAATTTCGTTGGATAACAAATCTAAAAATTAAAATTTTAACGGAACCCGGGAAGTTTAGTTTCTCTTCAGTTTCCCGGTAAATCAAGTGGCTTGAACTAAAAAATGCACAACGATTCTTCAAAATACCGCCATCTTTTTTTTGACCTCGATCATACACTATGGGATTTCGATGCAAATGCCAGGGAATCGCTTACGGAAATCTTCGAAATGTTCGAAATCGAATCAAGATTAAAGATCCCATTCGATGAATTCTATGTTACGTATTTAAAGCACAATACTATTTTATGGGAGCGTTTTCAAAAGGGCTTTGTGACGAGCGAAGACTTAAAGTGGAAACGTATATGGAGAACGCTATTGGATTTTCGCATTTCTGACGAGAGGATGGCAAGGAATATGAGTGCTCAATTTCTTGAAATCCTTCCAACAAAAAAGAAGGTTTTTGATTATACGTTTGAAATATTAGAGTACCTGAAGGATAAGAAATACTCAATTCATATTATTACAAACGGCTTTGAAAAGACTCAATGGAGTAAGCTGCAAAATTCAAATCTTTCAAAATATTTTCAGCATGTTATCACTTCAGAGCTTTCGAACTCGGTGAAACCAAAAAAGGAAATTTTTGAATTTGCATTAAACATAACAAAGGGGAACCTGAAGGAAAGTATTATGATCGGCGATAATCCCGATGCTGATATCCAGGGCGCAATCAATGCCGGAATGGATACAATTTTTGTAAACCACATTAAGGCGGAATGCCAGCTCCATCCAAATTACACAATCCATCATCTTAAAGAGCTGGAATCAATTCTTTAACCAGGAGTGTCGCAATTAATAGCTTTCAATTTCTTTGTTGGCTATATCTTCTGTTTGCTCTTCATCCGGAACCAGTGAATCGATAGTAGCGAGCACCGTTACGCCACCCTTGACTGTTTGGTTTAGTTTCACATTCAATTCGGTACCTGCAGGAAGCAGCACATCCACCCTGCTACCAAATTTAATGAAACCCATTTCTGTACCCTGCTCAACAATTTCACCTACCCGCAAATAGTTTACGATACGTTTTGCAACCGCCCCGGCGATTTGCTTTACTAATATGATTACTGTATCACTTTTAATGACCACGGAATGGCGTTCATTTTCGGTTGAAGATTTAGGATTCCATGCAACGAGGTATTTCCCTTTATGGTATTTGCTATAGAGCACTTCTCCCGTCATGGGAATCCGGTTGATATGAACATTGGCCGGGCTCATGAAGATGGAAACCTGTAAGCGCTTATCGTTGAAATATTCATGATCAATTGTTTCTTCGATCACGACAACTTTACCATCAGCCGGACAAATAACCTGGTGGTGGGCGATGGTGCAGTGCCGGCGAGGCGACCTGAAAAAGGAAATGATAAACAATAATAAAAGCAACGTAATTCCAAAAACAATCCAGGAAACCACGGGCATGGAGGAACTAAAAAAATAAAAGAAGATTAAGTTGATGGCTCCAAAAACCAAAGCGCTGTATGCAATAGATTTGTAGCCTTCTTTATGAATATTCATCTGGCAAATTTGACTACAAATATACGGATATAAAAAAGCGAGAAAGAAGGAGAAGAGTGTAGTTCCTAAGGGGTTTGCATGAAAAAATAATAATAGCCGCCAACGGCGATTGTTGCGATCAAGAGCGAATCGAATCTATCTAAAAATCCACCATGCCCTGGCATAAAATTTCCACTATCCTTCATCCCCGCAAGTCTTTTCAGTTTACTCTCCAGCAAGTCGCCCAAGGTACCAAAGCCAGCGCAGCA
>JBDSGZ010000060.1:0-5506 GCA_039918735.1 Ginsengibacter sp. | reverse complement strand
AATTCGATATACCTGCCGGGAAAATTAAACCCTTTACCGGAAGAGCGTGGTACGCGAATATCATTTCCCCGGATTGCAAGGTTCGCCATCAACAAAGCTTCGGTTAATGGTCCTGCTATATCAAATGGAGAGCTTAGTTCTTTTTTCCCATATCCCGCGATAGCCCCTTCCACCCATTGTGCATAGTGTCCATCGGCACCTCCCGGAACACGCGGGATTTTTTTAGGAACTGACACCTCGCTATTGCGTGAAAGCGGAAGTAACTTAGGATCTGCTCCATAAGTTCCACACATCATTTTTCCTTTTGTGCCAATAAACAATACTCCGTTTCCTCCATCTCCAAATACATCATTGGGCCCTAACTCATCGGGACGCTGTGGTTGTATTCCTCCATCCATCCAATGCAGCTCAACAGGTCCCTGTGTCTTTGATGTTTTAGGAAATCTCATAGTTACGTGGCTGGAAGGAGGACAGCTTTCAGGAAAATAACCTCTTTGGAATTCATCTACGAAAACACTGCCAACACTTGCCTGAACAGAATTGAGATAGCCCAGGTTTAATACTCTGAACGCTGGCTCTACAATGTGACATCCCATATCTCCCAATGCACCCGTTCCATAATCCCACCAACCGCGCCAATTGAATGGGACCAACTTTTCTACATAATCTTTATAGGGTGCTGTACCGAGCCAAAGATCCCAACTAAGTTCTGGGGGTATTGGAGCAGGAGTTGACGGCCATGGAATTCCCTGTGGCCATACTGGCCGATCAGTAAAACAATAAACGGTATGAACATCCCCGATTATTCCTGCGTCATACCATTCCATCAATTGCCGAACGCCATCCCCTGATGATCCCTGGTTGCCCATTTGGGTAACGACTTTATAACGCTTGGCAGCATCAGTAAGAGCCCTTGCTTCGTAAACATCATGGGTGAGTGGCTTTTGAACATAAACGTGTTTGCCACGTTGCATAGCTGCAATCGCTGCCACTGCATGGGTATGGTCAGGAGTAGATACTGATACTGCATCAAAATTTTTAGATTCCTTATCCATCATCTCACGCCAATCTTTGTAGAATTTTGCTTTTGGAAAATTCTTTACCGTGGTGGAAGCTCTCCTTTCATCCACATCGCAGAGAAAAGCAATTTCCGCTTTCCCACTTTTATAAAAATTCGCGATATCGCTTTCGCCTTTTCCTCCAGCTCCCACACTTGCGACAATTAACTTGTCACTTGGAGCAACAAAGCCTTTTCCACCTAACACATGGCGCGGCACAATCATAAAGCCTGCTGCTGTAAGTGCGGAATTCTTAAGAAACTTTCTTCTTGACTTGTCTTCGCTTTTTTCCTGGATAGTCATTGATGTGTTTATTAATTTATGGATTCTTTTCTAAAGATTATTTTTCTTTAATTCGCTCACGGCATGATCAACAGCCCTTGCGGTCATCGCCATGTAAGTAAGTGATGGATTCACACAGTTGGCTGAAGCCATAAAGGAGCCATCTGTTACAAATACGTTTTGGGCATCCCAAAGCTGGTTCCATTTATTGGTAACGGAAGTCTTTGGATCGTGTCCCATGCGAGCTGTTCCCATTTCGTGAATCCCACGTCCAATTGTACCATCACCATCATGGCCCTTCACATCCTTTACACCTGCCGCTTCCAGCATTTCAATAGCATCGTTCTGCATGTCTATTCTCATCTTCCTTTCATTTTCCTTCCACTCTGCATCAAAAGAAATGACATTCAAACCCCATGCGTCTTTCCGTGTTTTATCCAATGTCATTTTATTTTCATGATAAGGAAGTATTTCTCCAAATCCACCTATTCCCATACTCCATTGGCCCGGCTCAGCTAACGCATCTTTGAAATCTCCACCGATTGACATTTCTGCCACGTTGCGTGACCATCCCTGGCGGCTTCCACCTCCCTGGTATCCGAATCCCCGGATGTAATCTCGTTTGTCTCCAAACAAATTCCTGTAACGCGGTATATAGATTCCGTTTGCCCGGCGACCATAATAATATTTATCCTCATATCCGTCAACTGTACCGCCAGCGCCCACACCAAGATGGTGATCCATAATGTTGTGACCAAGCTCACCGCTACTGCTGCCTAATCCATCAGGCCATATGTCGGTTGCCGAGTTCATCAGGATCCAGGCGCTGTTGAAAGTCGAAGCATTTAAGAAAATTATTTTAGCGAAATACTGGTAGGTTTTATTTGTTTCTGCATCTAGTATTTCCACTCCCTTGGCTTTTTTTGTATCCTTATCGTAAAGGATCTGGGTAACGATTGACCAGGGACGTAGGGTGAGATTACCGGTTGCCATTGCAGCAGGTAAGGTTGAAGATTGAGTGCTGAAGTATGCTCCGAAAGGACATCCAAGCCAACATTTATTTCTGTACTGGCAATTCGTTCTTCCAGGCAATGGTTCTGTGATATTCGCCGTGCGACCAATAATCATGGTCCGTTTGTTCTCGTAGTGCTCCTTTACGCGGGCTGCAACATCTTTTTCTACGCAGTTCATTTGCATGGCAGGCAAAAAATGACTATCAGGCAATTGAGGTAAATTCTCAAAAGAACCGCTCACTCCTGCGAATTTTTCTGCATAAGTGTACCAGGGCTCAATGTCTTTATAACGGATAGGCCAGTCAATCGCAATTCCGTCTCTTTGATTTGCTTCAAAATCCTGGTCGCTCCAGCGGTAACACTGCCTGCCCCATAGTAAGGAACGCCCTCCGACATGGTAACCCCGAAACCAATCCATCCGCTTAACTTCTGTGTAGGGGCTTTTTTGATCATCAGCCCACCAGTCGAGATTCGTCTCATTCAGCGGATAATCTCTTCTCAACACGGGATATTCATTTACCATCTTTTGGGTACGGCCACCGCGGTGAGGAAATTGCCAAACTCCTTTTTGAGAATTTACATAGTCTTTTACATGCTCAATATTTTTACCTCTTTCAAGCATGATTGTTTTCAATCCCTTCTCAGTAAGTTCCTTTGCCGCCCAGCCGCCTGAAATTCCGGAGCCAATTACAATTGCATCGTAAACATTGTCTGCCATTTTTTTTAAAAATTTTATTGTTGAATATTTAAATCAGTTTAAGTATGCAAGGAGGTTTAAAGGTACAGGTGTGTGTCCAAAAATTTCGCGATCATCCTGCAAAATTTAAACTACAAAATTTTTATACATCACATACCAGCACGGCCTTTTTCAATGAAGCCACCTTATCTTCTGCAGCCGGAATAAATTCCTGTGCCACATAATCTTTAAAGCCTGTCTTTAAGATTGCTCTCATTATCGCAGGATAAAAAAGTTCCTGCGTTTCATCGATCTCATGCCTGCCCGGAACCCCGCCAGTGTGGTAATGACCTATGTATTGATGATTATCGTTTATTGTTCTAATCACGTCTCCTTCATCAATCTGCATGTGGTAAATATCATATAGCAATTTAAAATTTTCAGATCCAATACTCTTGCATAATTCAACTCCCCATGATGTTTTATCGCACATATAATCTGTATGGTCCACCTTACTGTTTAGCAATTCCATTTGCACGATAATTCCATTTTTTTCTGCCAGTGGTATAATTTTTTGTAACCCTTCCGTACAGTTCTTCAACCCGGTTTCATCGTCCATTCCATTTCGACTTCCACTGAAGCAAATCACATTTTTATACCCGGCTTTCGCTGCCAGTGGAATTACCTCTGTAAAATCTTTGATCAGTACTTCGTGATAGGCTGGATCATTCCATCCCTTTGTTAAACTGTTTGCGCCACCGGTATAACACATAGAACTGAAAATCCCATACTTCTGAAGAGTAGGCCAGTCAGCCGGACCAACAAGGTCGATCGCGCTAAAGCCGATATCTTTTACAACCTTACAAAGTTCTTCTACTGTTAGAAAATTGTACGTCCACCTGCAAACGGAATGATTGATATTACCTTTCAATTTATGTTTTTTTTCAGTTTGAAATTTCGACGCATAAGAAATGGTCGGTGCTATGATAACCGCGGAGGTACCTAAAGCAATATTTTTTAAAACGTTTCTTCTTGTTGTTGACATGTTATTGTTATTAAGAGAGTGAACTTCCTTCAAGTCCTGTTTCAAGTTCTGACGGTAATACAGATTTTCTATTTTGATCGTTGAAGAGAAGTAAAAACAAGATTACTACAACTACCGCAATTCCTGCAGGAATTAACCAAATTGATTTCCAGTCATGCCCATCAGAAGTCACATAGGCATCTACGATTGGCCCCGAGACCAGTGAGCCAATCAACATTCCTACGCCATAGGTCGCAAGTGTAATTAATCCTTGTGCCGCACTTTTGAATTTTTCTCCTGCAAGTTTATCGGTGTATATCTGTCCCGTCACAAAGAAGAAATCATAACACAACCCATGCAATACAATTCCCACAATCAACATCCAATATCCTGCATCAATATTTCCGTAGGCGAAGCAAACGTAACGAATTCCCCACGCAAGCATTCCTATAGCCAGCATTTTTTTTACTCCTAATCTTATAAATAAGAACGGCATCAACAGCATAAACAATAATTCTGAAACCTGCCCCAGCGATTGAATACCGGCAGTTGAGTCCATGCCTTTCTCATTCAAAAACAGATTAGTGAAATTGTAATAAAATGAAAGCGGAATAGAGATAGCAATAGAAGCAAGAAAGAAAATTAAATAAGACCTGCTTTTAAGAAGTCTCAATGCATCGAGTCCCAGTATCTCGCCAATCGAACTTTTAACACCTTTCTTTAACGGAGGCGTAGAGGGAAGTGTAAAACTGAAGAGCCCCATTAAAATAGAACAAATCGCTGCCATCGAAAAAGTGTTTGCAAGTGCCCCTTTGTTTCCTGGTTTATCCCAGCCGATGACGCTTATTGTAACACCCGCCACGATCCATCCAATAGTACCAAGTACCCTGATAAATGGAAATTCTTTAGTAGGGTCATTCATCTGCCGGAAAGAAATTGAATTGACAAGAGCGAGTGTAGGCATGAAAAGTATCATGTACACAAAAAGAAATGGAAAAAATAAATTAAAGTTCTCCGCGGTTGATGCAAACCACAACAGGATGCCTCCTGCAATATGAAGAACAGCTAAAATTTTCTGAGCCGAAAAAAACCGATCAGCGATTAAGCCAATTATGAAAGGCGCAACAATAGCACCTGTTGATTGTGTCAAATATGCGAGACTTATTTGAGTACCACTGGCCTGAAGTTGCTTCCCTAGAAAAGTACCCATTGTAACGAACCAGGCTCCCCAGATAAAAAAGTTCAAGAACATCATCGTGGATAGCTGCAATCGTGTCGTAAACTTCATCCCAAAAATGTATCGATTTTAGAAAGTGTGTAAAGTACTATTTTTAAGACAAGGTATTCTATTAAGTTGTAAAAAAGTGTTTAGGAATTGAGAATTTTATAGCAGCAAATCCTAAGCGAACACAGTTGACTTTTTGATAGTAAATATTTTTTGTAATACCTTCAT
>JBDSGZ010000059.1:0-8995 GCA_039918735.1 Ginsengibacter sp. | reverse complement strand
GAATGCCGAAGGGTGTGATGATTGAACATCGGGGTTTGGTGGACTATTTTTCCGGACTCGTAAAACGCATTCAGATTGATCAGTGCAAGTCCTTCGCACTGGTATCTACCATCGCTACGGACCTGGGAAACACGGTAATTTATAGTTCACTTTTGTCCGGAGGTGCTCTGCATATTTTTACAAAAGACTCCGTAAGCAATATTGAATATTTGCATGACTATTTTCAACAAAACAGGATAGACTGTTTAAAAATAGTTCCTTCACACTGGAAGGCGCTAAGCAATGATGGCGCTCATTTATGGCCGGAAAAATTGCTGGTGTTCGGAGGAGAAGTACTACACGCTAACATCGTGGATGATATAAGTGTGTCAGGAACAAAATGCAAAATTGTAAACCATTATGGCCCCACGGAAACGACTATCGGCAAACTATTGCACGAGGTAAACAAAAATACTACGTACCAAAATACCATTCCCATTGGGCGTCCATTTTCCAATGCAAGAGTGTATGTCTTAAACAGCGAAATGCAACTCTGCCCTGTAGGCGTAGCCGGGCAATTGTTTATTGCCGGCGATGGCGTGGCGAGAGGATATTGGCACAACACCGCATTGACAAAAGAAAAATTTACAACGGAACTCTTCAATGTTGAGAATGCTGATGGTCAAAAAATGTATGGTACCGGAGACCTTGTCAAATGGCTACCTGCTGGAGAAATTCTTTTTATTGGCCGCGTTGATGACCAGGTGAAAATAAGAGGTTATCGAATCGAGCTGGGAGAAATTGAAAGCGCTCTTCAACAGCATAAAAAAATAGAGCAGGCGATCGTGATTGCACGGGAAGATAAGAAAGGCGATAAACGATTAATTGGTTACCTGGTTTCAAATGAAGAATTTGACCGGGAAGAAATCCAAAGTTTTCTAAGAGAAAAGTTTCCGGATTATATGATCCCTTCTGCCCTCATCCGGTTGGAAAACTTACCACTTACGGCCAATGGCAAAGTGGATAGGAAAGCCCTTCCTGATCCTGAAGATGATAGAGGATTTGCCGGATACACTGCTCCGCGAAATGAAATAGAATTCAAGCTCACAGAAATCTGGAAGGATGTACTCGAGTTGGAACAGGTAAGCGTGTACGATGACTTTTTTGAATTAGGTGGCCATTCGCTGCTGGCAATTCGATTAATATCTGCGATCCGAAAAGCCTTCGGAGTTGAGATGCCAATAGGTGACATTTTTGATTTTCCTAAAGTTGCCCTGCTCGCAGAAAAAATTCAGAATCAATCCAAGGTTTCTACAGTCCCGCCCATCCAGGTAACAGAGCCAAGACCGCAACGCATACCGTTGTCGTTTAGCCAGGAAAGGTTATGGTTTATTGACAGGCTCGAAGGAAGTATACATTATCATATTCCAACCGTATTAAAAATTTCAGGATCATTAAATGAAAATTTGGTAAAAACTGCCCTTCAGACAATACTGAAGCGCCACGAGGTTTTACGTTCAGTTATAAATGAAAAAGACGGTCAGGGCTACCAAACAGTTATACCGTTTGAGAGCTGGGATCTATTGAAAAAGGATGGCAAAGAATTCTTAAACGATCCGATTGCTTTGCGTGCACACATTGATTCAGTAATCAATCAACGATTCAATTTAGCTACTGATTACACGTTGCGGGCTCAACTTATAAAATTATCAGTTGATGAGCATATTCTGGTAGTGGTCCTTCATCATATAGCATCAGATGGATGGTCCGCGACTGTCATCATGAAAGAGCTAGTAGAAGTTTTTAAAGCGGTTGATTTAGAAAAGGACGTCAATCTTTGGGCTGTCCCTATTCAGTATGCTGACTTTGCAATTTGGCAAAGAAATTATTTACAAGGTGATGTTTTAGATGAGAAATTAAGTTATTGGAAAAAAAATCTGCAATTGCTTGCGCCATTAGAATTGCCAACTGATTATCCAAGACCTGCCATATTAAATATAACCGGTAATGTTAGGCAATTCAATATTGATGCAAAACTTACTTCCGAATTAAGGTCACTTAGCTCGAAACAGGGCACCACTTTATTTATGACGGTTTTGGCAATCTTCAAGATATTACTGTTTAAATATAGTGGACAAAGTGATATCTGTGTCGGAACACCAGTCGCGGGCAGGCAACACCAGGAGACGGAATCCCTTGTTGGATTTTTTATTAATACCCTCGCTCTTCGCAGTGACTTAGGTAATAATCCGGAGTTCATAAATTTATTGCAGGGAGTAAAAGACACTACATTAAAAGCATACGAATACCAGGATGTGCCATTTGAAAAAGTAGTAGATGCGGTTGTCTCGGGAAGAGACTTAAGCAGGCATCCATTATTCCAGGTTTCTTTTGTTTTCCAAAATACCCCGGAAGCTCCTGCATTGAATATTGGAGGCCTAATGCTTACTCCAATGAAGTCTATTCGTCATACATCCAAATTTGATTTAACACTAAGCATCTCTGAAACAGTTAATGGCCTTGATGCAAATTTAACGTATGCGGATGCCTTGTTTAAAGAAAGTACGATTGAACAATTAATAAAGCATTTCAGACAATTGATCAAATCTGTTTTAAAAAATCCATCACAAAATTTGGCTTCTTTAAAAATGATTAGTCAAGAAGAGGAAGAACAGTTGTTGGTTCAATTTAATGGAACCAATGTTGAGTATCCAAAAAACAAAACAATTATCGACTTATTCGATGAGCAAGTCAGGAAAAATCCTGGAAGAATTGCCATTCAATTTGAGTCGGAAAAAATTACCTACGAAAAACTTGATCAATACTCCAGTCGGTTCGCATCCTATTTACAAAAAAAAGGAGTTGGTCCGGAAAAACTTGTTCCGCTCTGCTTGGAAAGATCATGGGAAATGATTGTGGTTATCATGGGAATAATGAAGGCTGGCGGTGCATATGTGCCAATTGATCCGGGTTATCCTGTAGAAAGAATACAATATATTGTAGAGGACACTTCTGGTACCATTTTAATAACTAATAAGATCATTAAGGAGAAAGTAGTGCCTTTACTTGGCATCACTATAGTTGATATAGAGGAAGAATGGGACGAAATAGTTGCCGATACGCAACAGGCTTTTGAATATCCAGCAAGGCCGAGTAATCTTGCCTATGTAATTTACACGTCAGGGTCAACCGGTAGGCCAAAAGGAGTGATGATAGAACATGCTGCGTTACTTGATCATTGTTTTGGCCTTATTAAAAGCGCTGATTTAAGAAAGTGTTCTTCGTTTGCCCTTTTTGCTCCTTTGGTATTTGATGCTGGACATGCCATCATTCATTCATCATTTATTTTAGGCGCATCCTTGCATGTGATATCCAAGGGAATGCTGGTAAATGGAAAGCAGTTATCAGATTATGTGAATCATCACCAAATAGACTGTATAAAAATTGTCCCATCACTTTGGTTGACTTATGTGGAAAGCAAATATCTGATTCTGGCTAAAAAAGTAATGATTTTTGGGGGTGAAGGTTTTGCTTTAAGAATAATAAATGGTTTAAAGGATGCTAATTATTCAGGTGTAGTATACAACCACTATGGTCCCACTGAAGCTACGATCGGAAAATGCATTTACAAAGTAGACCTGGAAAAAACTTATACAAACATTCCTATTGGGAAACCTTTCTCAAATACTCAAGTATATATTCTTGATGATGCATTCAGTATAGTACCAGTCGGCGTACCGGGCGAACTTTATATCGCCGGTGATGGGCTTGCCCGCGGTTATTTGAACTTGCCGCAAATGACTATCGAAAAATTTATTTTACGTTCATTTGGATCAGGAACGGAATCTCTGATGTATAAGACAGGAGATAAAGCCAGGTGGCTTCCGGGTGGAGATATTGAATACCTTGGCAGAGTTGATGAGCAGGTCAAGATTAGGGGACTACGGGTCGAGATAGGAGAAATAGAAAGTGAAATATTAAGAAGCGGCCTTGTACGGAACGCTATTGTTGTTGCCCACGATGATGGTATTGGTAACAAGTATTTGACAGGATATGTGGTAGTTGATAAATTATTTGAAAAAGATTCCATGCTTGTCTACTTACGTAAGAGACTACCTGAAAATATGATACCGGGTTCCTGGGTTAAGATGGAAAAGTTTCCATTAACATCGAACGGTAAGATCGACAAAAAATCATTGCCACTGCCTGACAAAAAAGAAATGCGCAGCAGCTCATTAACGTTACCTCGCAATGAACTAGAAAAGACTCTTGCAGCTATTTGGGCAACTTTATTAAAGCGGGAAGATATAGGAGTATTTGATAACTTTTTTGAAATAGGAGGGCATTCATTATTGGGAATGCAACTTATCTCAATGATACGGCAAAATGTGACAATCGAAGTTCCACTAAAGGAGTTGTTTATACACCCCACAATTGCGGGGTTGGCTGAATTTATTGGCGAACAAGATAACAGTTCAGTCCGGCATTCAATTTTAAAAAGTGACAAGCCTATAAAAATACCTTTATCTTTTAGCCAGGAGCGTTTATGGTTTATTGATCAACTGGAGGGGAGCTTGCAATATCATATACCCGTTGTCCTTCGATTAAAAGGCGACCTGAATAAAGAAGCCTTAAACTATGCTCTGAATTCAATACTGAAAAGGCATGAAGTTCTCCGGACAGTATTGCTTGAAGAGGATGGCACTCCGTTTCAATCTATTAAAGATGATTACGAGGAAGAATTAATTGACATAAAGTGGACTGCTCATAAAAATGATTATGGCGGTGTACAATCGTTAATCATAGAATTGATCACAAAACCTTTTGATCTCTCGAAAGATAATATGCTCCGGGCGAGCTTGGTAGAGATCCGGGAGCAGGACTATGTATTAGTTGTGATACTTCATCATATTGCTTCAGACGGATGGTCGAGATCATTGCTTGTTAAAGAGGTAGTCGAGTACTATGATTCTTATATAAAAAACCGTGCTCCCGATCTATCTGAATTACCTATTCAGTTTTCCGATTATGCTATCTGGCAACGATCATATCTGCAAGGTGAAGTTTTTGATCAAAAACTAAAATATTGGAAACATCAACTTGAAAATATTTCACCCCTGCAGTTGCCTACCGATTTTCCGAGGCCTCCTATTCAAAGTACCCGAGGAGCAGTATTTGCATTTTCCGTTGACAAAGAATTGACAGATGGACTGCATGAATTAACTAATAGAAATGGCAGCACACTTTTTATGACCCTGCTTTCTGTATTTAATGTGCTTCTTTACCGATATAGTAACACAAGTGACATCTGTATAGGAACTCCTACCGCCGGCCGGCAGCAAAAAGAATTAGAAGATTTAATTGGTTTTTTTTTAAATACCCTTGCTATAAGAACAAGGCTTACTGATGATATTTCTTTCAATGAACTACTGGGACAGGTTAGAAGCACATCGCTCGATGCATTTGAAAACCAGGAAATTCCTTTTGAAAAAGTTGTAGAAGCTGTTGTTCGCGATCGTGATATGAGCCGCACGCCTGTGTTCCAGGTGATGTTTATTCTTCAGAATACTCCTGAAGTGTCAGAATTGAAATTGGGAGACGTCATTGTTTCAACTCATAATCATGAGCGCACTGCATCTAAATTTGATATGGCTTTATTCATGATTGAATCAGATAAAGGAATGCATGGGAAAGTTGAATACTGTACAGATCTTTTTTTGCCTGCAACGATTGAAAAAATAATCAACCACTTTCTTGAATTGCTGAGATCAGTCGTAAATCAGCCATCCCAAAAGATCGGGCTGCTGCCGATGCTGTCTTCAATTGAGGAACAACGATTGTTAGTCGAATTCAATGACACTTCAACACCTTACCCACTTTACAAATCGTTGGTTACACTATTTGAAGAACAAGTAGAACACAATCCTGGTAATACCGCGCTAATTTTTGAAAATGAAATCTATACCTATTCTCAATTGAATCAGCAGGCAAACCAGCTCGCTCATTTTTTACGTAAAAAGGGGGTGAATGAAAAGTCAGTAGTGCCTCTCTGCATCGAACGTTCAGCGAATATGGTGGTGGGCTTGTTAGGTATTTTAAAAACAGGAGCATGTTATGTGCCTGTCGATCCGGAATATCCAATTGACCGGGTTGTGTATATGATCAGAGATTCAGGGGCGGAAATTGTTGTCAGCAATAAAGCAGCCCAACAGAAACTAACGGGGATTGCCGGCCTGACAATTCTAAGTTTTGATGAGAAAGGTGTCGCAATCGCGAAAGAATCAAAAGAGAATCTCAATGTTCAAATTGGTGCAGATGATTTAGCCTATGTGATTTATACTTCCGGCTCTACAGGAAAACCGAAAGGCGTGATGGTGGAAAACCGGGGCTTGGTAAACCTGTTATTCAGTGTCCGGGATAGCGTTGATTTTAATTCGTTTTCCAGTTTTTTATCGGTCACTACATTTAGTTTCGATATTTCTTACCTCGAATTATTCCTGCCACTGGTTACCGGAGGAAAACTATTTTTAGTTCCGAGGGAAATAGCCATCGATGGATTTCGTTTAGCATCTATGCTTAGTAACTACAGGCCAACACACATGCAGGCGACGCCTTTTACCTGGTTACTATTGCTGGATACAAATTGGAAAAACGAAGAAAATATCACGATGCTGATTGGTGGAGAAGCGGTAAAGGAAGATGTGAAGGAAAAGCTTACCGCATTGGGAGATCTGTACAATATGTACGGTCCTACCGAAACTACAATTTGGTCTGTGATGAAAAAGCTGGCGGCTCAACAAAAAGTTTTAATTGGAAAGCCGATTGCAAACACGTCTATTTATATTCTATCTAAGGATCTCCGGTTAGTCCCTACCGGTGTTTCTGGCGAAATATGCATCGCCGGTGCAGGGCTGGCGAGAGGATATTTTAATCTTCCGGAACTCACAAGTGAAAAATTCATCTCCAACCCGTTTTCAAATTTACCCGGTGAAAAATTATACAAAACAGGAGACCTGGGAAGATGGACAGCAGATGGGAATATTGAATGTTTGGGCAGGCTTGACGAGCAGGTAAAAATAAGAGGTTATCGAATTGAATTAGGTGAAATTGAAACTTCCATTTTGCAAAGTGATCTTGTGACGCAAGCCGCTGTGTTGGTAAAGGAGGATGGAGAAAACAACAGCAGGCTGATAGCATATTTTATACCGGCAATGAAATCTTTAAAGGAAAAAGAAAGAAGCCTTTATGAAAGCCAGGTCATCGTATGGAGAGAAATTTACGAAGCTGAGTATGCCGTCCGGAATGAAAACATGGAAACCGAATTCGATATCAATATTTGGAAAAGCAGTTTTAATGGAGAACTAATCAATAGTCATCACATGCAGGAATGGGTGGATGATATTGTGACCGAGGTGCTCAGTGAAAGCCCGGAAAATCTATTAGAGATCGGTACTGGTTCAGGATTTATATTTTATAGGTTGGCTGCTCATGTGAAAAAATATATTGGAACAGATTTCTCTCAATCATCAATCGACCACATTGTTCAAAGAGTTGATAACGCAGAAAAGAATTATGGTGAAGTAAGTTTCAAAGTTTGTGCAGCTCACGAAATAGTTCTCGGGGAAGATGAAAAAGTGGATACCATTCTGCTCAATTCCGTAGTTCAGTATTTTCCGGGAGAAGACTACATGACAAGAGTCATAGAAAAATCGATCAGTCTCTTGAAAGACGGGGGCCGCGTGATAATCGGCGACGTTAGAGACAACAGGCTTCTCCCATTATTCAAAGGCCGGTTGCAATTGCAAAAGCTCCACCAATCAGTGAACTTCCAGGAATATAATTGGTGGGTAAACCAGGAACTAATGAAAGAGGAAGAGCTTTGTTTCTCTCCGGAATATTTCAGCATGCTTAAAACAATTTATCCCCGGATTACAAACGTGGAGATAAAATGGAAGCAGGCATCTTACATTAATGAATTAAGTGCATACCGTTACACAGTTATTTTGCATATAGATGATAGAAAACCAGTCTTCTCTCCGGACTGGAAAACTCTCAAAAATGCAGGGGTAGCTCAGTTAATAATTCGCCAGTTGGAAAATGAAGAGCCAATAATTGCCTTGAAGAAAATTGCAAATCCGAGATTGAAAGAGGAGAAGTTGTTGAGTAAGGTTCTAAAAGAAAAGACGGTGAATAATGTGGGTGAGATATTGCAATCGTTACAAGCTGTCGATGAAGAAATAAATGAGATAGCCGAAATCCTTGATTTGGCAAAATTAAAAGGTTATGAAAGTAGCTTGTTCCTGGATGAAGATCCGCTCAAAATAAACTTGCTTCTGCAGTTGCGGCCTTCGGACGAATTTATAGAAATGCCTTCAGGAGAAAAAATAACGGGAGAATCATCTCTATTTACTAACACTCCCTTGTTCAACGATATTTGTTTTTTAATTCAGAAGGAGTTAAGAACCGGTCTGCAAAATTCTTTGCCGGATTACATGGTTCCGGTTGATTTCTTTGGAGTGCAGGAATTTCCGCTGACAAACAATGGAAAGGTTGATCGGAAATTTTTAAGCCAGCGCCAGAATACCGGGATGAGAAGCAACATTAATTATGAGCCACCTGCAACAGAAATACAGATTAAACTAGCAAATATTTGGATGGAATTATTAGGAATAGAACGGGTGGGCATTTTTGACAACTTCTTTGAATTAGGAGGACATTCGCTTTTGGCGATGAGAATTATTTCCGCCATTCGCAGTCAGTTCGATGTTGAATTGGCAATTAAAGATCTTTTTCAGTTTACTACTATAGATGAACTCAGTAAATACCTGGAAATACAACTTAATGTTTACTCAAAAGAAGGTGATGATGGTGAATTTGATTTGTTATATATATGAAATTAGCATTGTTCAAAATAAAACTTAAGAATACAGATGAGTGTTATTGATCTATTGTTCCGGGCGAAACAGAATGGCATTGAGATAGCTCTTAATGAGGGCCAGCTTAAATTGAAGCGTCC
>JBDSGZ010000058.1:0-9048 GCA_039918735.1 Ginsengibacter sp. | reverse complement strand
TAGATAACAGGACAGTGGCATTGCGTGTTTTATCGGGCAGCAGTAAGTCATGCAGGCTGGAAACAAGAGTGATCGGTTCGGATGTAAATCCGTATTTGGCAATGGCGGCGTCACTTGCTTCTGGTCTGTATGGAATTAAAAATAAATTGAAATTGAAACAACCGGCTACAGTTGGAAATGGATATAGAGATTTCTCAAATGGTACGCTGCCAAAAACATTAGATGAAGCAACGCAGATGATGAAACAATCAACAGTAGCAAGAGAAATACTGGGAGATAAATTTGTTGATCATTTTGTACAGACACGTGAGTGGGAATGGCGACAACATCTTAAAGCAGTTACTGATTGGGAGTATAAAAGATATTTTGAGATAATATAAGAGAAAGAAAATCTCAAGAACCAAAAATCGAAAACCAAAAACCAAATAGCAAGAAACAAGAAACCAAATCTCAAAATGGAGCCTCAAAATAAAATATATGATCTGGAAGAACGCACTACTGTGTTTGCAGAAAAAGTGAGGGACTTTTGTTTGCAGTTACCGAAGAATGCAGCGAATCTTCAATATGTACCACAACTAATAAGATCGGGAAGTTCGCCCGGTGCAAACTATATTGAAGCAAATGAAAGTATTGGTGATAAGGATTTCAAAATGAAAAATAAAACGTGTAGAAGAGAATCAAAAGAGTCAGCCTATTGGCTGCGTCTTGTAATACTTGATGGTTCGGCGGAACAGGAAAATCAAAGAACTTACTTACGCCAGGAAGCAAAGGAGTTCGTGTTGATATTTACTGCTATTCTTAAAAAACGAGAATAGGTTTAAAAATTCCAAATCAAAAAACCCAAATCACAGTTGAGCTTGTTTCTTGCTTCTTGTTTCTTACTCTTTAAAATTTAATTTCAGCAAATGACCTTCGACACAATCTATCAATATAATTTTCCAACTACTATTCGCTTTGGTGCAGGTACAAGTAAAGAGCTTGGTGATTATTTATTAAAAAATAATTTATCGAAGCCCTTGGTTGTTACAGATCCGAATGTGGCTCAGCTCGGTTTTTTTAAAGAAATCATTAATGATCTTAAAAAGAAAAATATCTCAACAGAAGTATTTTATGATATACATAAGAATCCTGTAAAGCCCGATGTGTATAAGGGAACAGATGTATATGATGCCACGGATCGCGATAGTATAATAGGAATTGGAGGTGGCGCAGCATTAGACGTTGCAAGAGCGATTGTATTAAGAGTAAATCATCGTGAAGATCTTTTTAAATATGATGATCTTATTGGTGGCGATCTATATGTAATCAATGATGTTCCGCATTTTATTACAATACCAACTACAGCCGGCACGGGAAGCGAAGTAGGAAGAAGCGCTATCATCTCTGATGAAATAACACATCAGAAAAAGATCCTTTTCTCACCAAAGCTGTTAGCAAAAATTGTTTTTGTAGACCCTTTATTGACAATGGAATTACCGGCGTTTATTACCGCTGCAACCGGCATGGATGCGTTAACCCATAACATGGAAGCATTCCTTGCAAAGATGCCGCATCCTATGTGTGATGGTATTGCATTGGAAGGCATTTTATTGATTAAAGATTCCCTGGAGAAAGCAGTAAATAAACCGGATCTTGAATCAAGAAGTAAAATGCTGATCGCTTCATTGATGGGAGCGGTTGCTTTTCAAAAGGGATTGGGAGTGGTTCATTCATTGGCGCATCCGCTTTCGTCATTGCTGGATACGCATCATGGCCTGGCAAATGCGGTAAACATTCCGTATGGCATGCAATTTAATATTGAAGGCTTTGAGCATAAATTTAAACGCATAGCGAGAACTCTGGGATTAAAAGAAGAAAACGGTGAAGGAGTTGTTGAGTATTTATTTGAATTAAATTCAAAAATAAATATTCCGCATAAACTGGCGGATATCGGTGTGAAGGAAGAACATATAGAACTTTTAGCGGATCTCGCGATCGCGGATTTTGCGCATCCCAATAATCCGAAACCAGTTACACGACAGGATTTTAAACAATTATATCTAAATGCTCTTTAATAAATTGTTCACATAGTTTAAATAATTAATGAATTACTAAATGAAAAAAATAATTGTTGGTATAGTTGAAGGTTCCAAATATCTTAACTATGAAAATTGGATAAAAGACGAGGAAGGCGTAGAAATAATAAAGCTTAGCTATCACGATAATAATTTAAATGAAATCGAAAAATGTCATGGCATATTATTGACAGGAGGATCAGATATAAATCCACGGCTGTATAATCAACCGGATTTTCTTACCTATTGCGACCCAAATGATATTGATGAGAAAAGAGATGAATTTGAATGGAAAATGATGCAGCATGTTGAAGAAACTCAAAAGCCTTTATTGGGAATATGCAGGGGATTGCAATTTGCAAATGTCTTTTATGGCGGCACTTTGATCCCTGATATTCCTTCTTTTGGCAAGTTCAATCATCGGAAATTTAAAGAAGGACATGATCGTGAGCATGAGTTGACGATAGACAAAAATTCACAGCTCTATAAAATCGTCGGACAGGAGAAAGGAATAATAAATAGCGCACATCACCAGGGCACAGACATGCCGGGCTTTGGATTGGTTGCTACTGCCTTGTCTCCTGATGGAATTATCGAGGCGATGGAAAGAAGAAACCCCGAGGGCAGATCTTATTTAATGCTGGTGCAATGGCACCCTGAAAGAATGCAAGATCAACAAAGCTTTTTTTCTAAAAATATAAAAGAAAGCTTCCTGGATGCCGTGCGCAATACCATCTAATACATAACTATGAAAATTATCAACCCTGCAACTGAAGAACTCATTACAGAAGTGGAAGAAGATTCGAAAATCAGGATAGAAGAAAAGTTTAAGGCACTTCAATTAGCGCAATCTTCATGGCAGCAAATTCCGCTCGAAGAAAGAATAAAAATAGTAAACCAATTTTCAGAGCTTCTTAAAAAGAATATAGAAAGTCTTGCATTAACGCTTACCAATGAAGTGGGCAAACCCTTGCCACAATCACGCAATGAAATAAACGGCGCAATCAATCGTATTACGTGGCTGACAGGAAATGCAGTTAAATATTTATCAGACGAGATCATGCACTCCGAAAATGGTTTGGAGGAAAAAATTTCTTACGAACCACTTGGTGTTATCTGTAATATCTCTGCGTGGAATTATCCTTACCTGGTTGGCGTAAATGTATTCGTTCCCGCATTGTTGGCCGGCAATTCTGTAATGTATAAACCTTCTGAATACGCCACTCTTACGGGAAAGGAAATTGAAAAGTTGCTAACGAAATCGGGTGTCCCCGACAATGTATTTTATATGGCGGTCGGAGCAAAAGAAGTTGGCGAATTTTTATTGGACATTCCTTTTGACGGATACTTTTTCACGGGTTCTTACAAGACAGGAAAATACATTTATGAAAAAGTAGCTCCTAAAATGGTGCCTTGCCAATGCGAACTCGGAGGCAAAGACCCTTTATATGTAGCAGGTGATGTAACAGATATTAAATCAGTCGCTGCGGCTACCGCAGACGGGGCGTTTTATAATAACGGGCAAAGTTGTTGCGCGGTTGAAAGAATTTATGTTCAGGAAAATATCTACGAAAGATATGTTGAGGAATTTGTAAAAGAAGTTCGATCATTTAAGAGTGGGATGCCAACAGATGATGGAATCTATTTAGGCGCATTGACAAGAAAAGATCAACTCAATATTCTTGCCCTCCAGGTGAATGACGCCGTACAAAAAGGAGCAACCGTATTGACCGGCGGAAACCGCATGGATAAAAAAGGATACTACTTCGAGCCCACCGTTCTCGCGAATGTGAATCATGATATGCTTGTAATGAATGATGAATCATTTGGGCCTGTTGTCGGTATCATGAAAGTAATAAATGACGAAGAAGCCATTCAAATGATGGAGGATACTGAATATGGTTTAACAGCTTCCGTCTACAGCTCAGATAAATCAAGAGCAGAAAAAATCCTGCAAAAACTTAATACGGGAAGCGGCTATTGGAATTGTTGCGATCGAGTAAGCGCTTCACTTCCATGGAGCGGAAGAAAGCATTCGGGGTTTGGAGTTACGCTCTCACATGCAGGGTTACGTGCTTTTACAAAACCTAAAGCATGGCATTTAAGAAGTTGAAATTAAACATTGAGGATTTACATTGCAAATAAACCCTTGTTCAATAGTTGTAAGGTTTTTTCTTTATGCTCTCTTGAGACAAGAATAGAAATATTATGCTGGCTTCCACCATAGCTTACCATTCTAACGGGGATACCGGATAAACTGGTAAATACCTTCGCAAGCACATCCGGTGTTTGTGTAATCTGGTTCCCAACAATCGAAACAATTGTTTGATCGCTGTCAACTTCTACGGTTCCATACAATTCAAGTTCTTTTATGATTTCGCTCATGTACGCATTATTATCAATAGTAAGTGATACCGCCACTTCTGATGTTGTAACCATATCAATCGCAGTTTGATACTTTTCGAACACTTCAAATATTTTCCGAAGAAAACCGTATGCCAGCAACATCCTGCTGCTTTTAATTTTTATGGCGGTGATAGCATCTTTTGCGGCTACAGCCTTCACTCCTACGCTTCCTGCCTCACTTTCAATAAGGGTACCCGGAGCTTCCGGATCCATCGTGTTTAGCAGTTTTACGGGAAACTTGAAATGCTGCGCAGGCCAGATGCTTGCTGGATGCAAAATCTTTGCCCCAAAATATGCAAGTTCCGCAGCTTCCTCAAAACTAAGATGCCCGATTGGCTTTGTTTTCTCAACAATGCGGGGATCGTTATTGTGCATCCCATCTATATCGGTCCAGATCTCGCAGATACTGGCATTAATAGCACCGGCAACCAGAGACGCGGTATAATCACTTCCTCCGCGTTTCAAATTATCTACCTCACCTTTTGAATTTCTGCAAATGTATCCCTGGGTCAGAAAAACGGTCGTGTCTTTATATTTCTTTAAAATTTGTGACAATTTCACTTTTATACTTCCCACCTGCGGTTCACCAGCTGAATCGATCGTCATGAAATCAAGGGCCGGTATCAATGTGTGTTTAATTCCTTTTTCAAAAAGAAAAACACTGAATAGTTTCGTGCTTAATAATTCTCCCTGTGCAAGAATGTCTTTATTCAATGCCTCACTATAGGAGATTTTTAAAATGATATTTAAAAATTCGAAATGCTCAGCAAGGATATTTTTTGCCTTCTCATATCCCTCTTCACTTTTCACAAGTTCCCGAATGAAATCCTGGTAATGCGATTCCAACACGTCAATTTTTTGCCTTGCTGCTGCACGATCACCGCTACTCAGGCACTGGCTGATTTCCGACAAAGCATTCGTGGTGCCACTCAAAGCACTCAATACAACAATTTTAGGCTCAACATCTTTAGTGATGAGTTTTGAAATTTGATTCATTCTTTCTGGCTTGCCCACGCTGGTGCCGCCAAACTTCATTACTTTCATTTTATTTTCTACTTGTGTTTTTTAAAAGAGCTGCAAATGTAATCCATAGCTGGAATTCTGCAGTATCTCCAAAGTTTGTGTGATCATTTTCTTCGTCATTCAAGCCTTTATTTTTAAGCATTAAAAAAATTACAATTTGATTTCAAACTTCTCTCCCAGTTTGTTCAGTTCTTCAACAACCTGGGGTAGCAAAGTAAACCCGCTTTTCATCCTTTCTATTTCGAATTCAGTTTCCAGTTCTCCGGGGATGTACACCCGCCGCTGACCTTCTACCGGAGTGGCTGTTTTAAATCTCCTGATCCAGTTGTCCATTTCATTTTTAAATTCCGCCGCAGGCCTGAATGCGTCAATTCTCATTGCTCCGAAAAAATGCCCAAGACCCTCGCCCGGCCTATTTTCAGGCATCGGAACATACGCAGGAAATGGAGGGACCCACGGACCATAATTTGCACCGCTCAAAATAGCCGAAAAAATATCGACTATTGCGCCTAACGCATATCCCTTATGGCTGCCATGTTCTTTATCACCACCAAGGGGCAACAGTGCTCCACCGTTTTTTATTTCACCCGCATTTGTTGACGGCTGCCCTGCTTTAGTCTGCACCCACCCCAATGGAGCATCCTCATTTTTTCGTTGAAGGATTTCCAACTTCCCGTTAGCGGCAGTTGTAGTTGCAAAATCAGCCACAAAAGGTTCCTCGCTTCCGGCAGGTATTGCAACCGCTATTGGATTAGTTCCTAATAATCTTTCTGCAGAATAAGTTGGCGCGACAAGCGCAGAGGCATTCGTCATAGAAATACCGATCATATCATGATGCAATGCCATCATAGCATGTGTGCCGGCTATCCCATAATGATTGCTGTTTTTTACGCTTACCCAGCCAGTACCTGCAATTTTCGCTTTATCAATAGCGACCTGCATGGCGAAAGGCGCAACTACCAAACCCAATCCCGCATCGCCATTCACTACAGCGGTCGAAATAGTTTCGTATGAAATTTTTATTTCCGGATTTGTGTTGATCCGTTTCGCATCCCATAAACGAACGTAACCGGAAAGTCTTGCCACACCGTGACTATCTACGCCGCGAAGGTCAGCAGACAATAAAGAAGATGTCGCCGTTTCCGCATCCTTTTCACTGCATCCAATGGCTAAAAATACTTTCTTAACAAATGGATAGAGTCTCTCATAGCTATAGTTTTCCTGCATGCGGCAAAAGTAAGCGATGATTTTAGATTTCAGATTTCACTGATAAGATTTTAGATTTGCGAAATCGTGAATTTGTTATTTACTTAATTATATGGGTAGAATATTTGAAGTAAGAAAATCCACCATGTTTGCAAGGTGGGACAAGATGGCTAAACAATTTACCCGTATTGGTAAAGAAATAGACATTGCCGTAAAGCAGGGCGGCCCTGACGCCGATAATAATTCAGCATTGCGCCGATGCATTATAAATGCAAAGGCAGTGAATATGCCCAAAGACCGTGTAGAAGCAGCGATCAAGCGGGCGATGGGAAAGGACAAATCGGATTATCATGAAGAAGTATATGAAGGTTATGCCCCGCATGGAGTAGCCATACTGGTGGAAACAGCAACTGATAATCCAACCAGGACGGTCGCAAATGTGAGGATGCATTTTAATAAAAATGATGGCGCCCTCGGTACCAGCGGAAGCGTGGCCTTTATGTTTAACCATATGGGAGAGTTTAAGATAAAGAAAGACAATCTCGATATCGAAGAGCTTGAGTTTGACCTTATTGATTATGGATTGGAAGAAATAGGTGAGGACACCGAGGGGAACATTGTTATCCGTACTCCCTTCAATGAATTCGGGCGTATGAACAAAGCATTAGAAGAAAAAAAGTTGGAGGTAATAACTGCAGAGCTTACCCGTATACCAACTAATACGGTAGAACTGCCCGAAAACGAGGCGGATGAAGTGTTGAAGCTTGTAGATCATCTTGAGCAGGACGATGATGTACAAAAGGTTTATCATAATCTGAAGTGAGATCCTTTCTCATGTTCACCCATGACTCTTAATCTCCAATCAATGCATCAACAAACAATTTCTGTGTTCTGAAGAAACAGGTTTCAAACATTTCCTGTCTCATTTTTTTATCCACTTCTTTGTGCATTTATTCAGCATTTGCATCTCATCATCAAATTGAGAATAGAATACAACTACCTGGTTCTGATTTCTGTCTTTAATTAAATTAAGAATATGCCCTCTAAATTTTTTTTCAACCTGGCAAGCATTCTAACACTTGCCTGCGTGCTTTGTTTTTCAATGGCCAATGCACAAAAACAAACTGAAGACTATACTATGCGATGGAAAAAAATTGACGACCTGGTGAAAAAAGGATTGACAAAATCCGCGCTTCTTGAAACTGATAAAATATATACTTCTGCAAAAAAAAGCCGCAACGATCCACAGGTCATAAAATCGCTGCTTTATAAAATAACGTTAAATCAAAACATCCAGGAAGATGCTTCTGTAAAAAGTATTGATACTTTGGAACAGGAGATCGCCTCTGCAAAAGAACCTGCTAAATCATTATTGGAAAGCATAACTGCACAGATGTATTGGAATTACTTTCAGCAGAATCGCTACCAGCTTTATAAAAGAACCAACACAGTTAACTTTGATAAAAAAAATATTGCCACATGGACTGCAGATGATTTGCATAGAAAGATTGGCCAGTTATACCTCGCTTCAATTCAAGATGAAAAGTCTTTACAAGAAACAAAGCTCGATCCCTTTGATGCGATAATTTTGAAAGGGAACGTTCGCTACTTGCGCCCTACTCTATATGATCTACTGGCGCATCGCGCTTTAGATTATTTTAAAAGTGATGAGCGGGATATCACCAGGCCTGCATACGCTTTTGAAATCAATGACAATAAAGCATTCGCCTCCGTGAACGAATTTGTGAAAAACAAGTTTACAACCAAAGACTCTTTGCCGCTACATCAAAAGGCGTTATTAATTTTCCAGGAGCTTTTATTATTTCATGCCAACGATGCAAAGCCCGATGCGTTGATTGATGCGGATATCGAACGCTTAATTTTTGTGAACCAGTACAGCGTAATGCAAAATAAACAAGAGCTTTTTATCGGGGCTTTAAAAAATATCAGTGAAAAATTCAACAACAACACTGCATCAGCGCAAGCATCATTTTTAGCTGCGCAGGAAATTTACAATAGTGCTTTGAAAGCGGCACAACAACGGGATTCCGCCTCGGCGTATTCTGTGAGACAGGCAAAACGATTACTGGATGAAATCATAAAAAAATTTCCCGGCAGCGAGGGCGGCATCAATGCGAAGAATCTACTCAACCAGATTCTTCATCCGCAAATGAATTTAACCACTGAAAAAATAAATGTTCCCGGACTTCCATTTAGAACGCTGGTTACCTTTAAGAATTTCAAAACAATTTATTTCCGGTTGGTTGAATTAACCCCGCAACTCAAAAAAGAGGTTACCAAAAATTATGACAACGATAAGGTCTTTCAAACCCTGACTACCATTAAAAGTTTAAAAAAC
>JBDSGZ010000057.1:0-4419 GCA_039918735.1 Ginsengibacter sp. | reverse complement strand
TGATCGATCTCCGTCCATTTTCCTTTTCCTTCCATTTGTGGAGATAAAACTACTGATTTAGCAGTAAAGCCAACCCCAGCAGATTTTGAAATAATAAACTGGTTGGTTTGAGAAATGCTCTCCCCATATACTAATTTGTTTTTAAGCGGTTCATATAATGCATGACGCTTCAACACTTCGATAGCGGCCATTCCATACGGTGCTGTTTTTGGATTGGCAATAGCAATGTGATTGATGCGTGCACTTGTAAGAGTATTTATTGAAGGAGCGATGCTATCAACCAAAGACCACAAAACCAATTTACCATACGCATACACGATTGGCTTTTTTGTAGCATGTCCCGACGAAAACAATTCCATTGGATATTTCATGTCAGCAGAAATAAAAACATCGAATGGAGCGCCGGCCTTGATTTGCGCCGTCAGTTGCCCCGATGAACTAATAATCAATTTCGTTTTGATCCCCGTTTCGCTTGTGAATGCATTTACCAAATCTTTCGCAGCGAACTGCATGTTTGCCGCGACAGCAATTGTAAGCGTTTGGTCACGCTGTTCATTGCAAGCAGGCAACATAAAAAGCAAGGAAAAAACGAAACAGAAAATTCTATTCATTGTGTTGTTGATTTGCCTGATTTGATAATGAAAAATTTTGTCTCACAATGAACCAAAGAACATTTGTGCGGACATAAGTATTCGGCGAGTTGACGGCTGCAAACTGGTGGTTGTAATTAATTGCAATGGCGATTTTTTTTGAGAGCGAAACGGAAGGTCCAATCACCAACCTGTTCTGATCAAAAACATTATAGGTCACATCTTTTCCGGCGTTTAAAAATATTTCGTCACCAAGATTCAGGAAAAGTGAAGGGTAAAGATTTGGCGAAGAGAATTTAAAGAGTTCAATGTTCAGCAAAAATTGATAGCGAAAACGAAAGTTGAATGAATTAGCATTGGATGAATTTCCTCCGGCAACTTCGTTAAAAAATCTTTCCTCTACCCTGAAGCGATGAGAAATTCCAAGGTGCTGGTATGTATAAAGTATCGCAAATTCCTGGTAAGGCCTGTATTCTACTTTACTTAATTTTCTGGAACTGTAAAACCCAAGATGAGCGAATCCGACCGCAACTTTCATATGCTTGTTCAGCCCGTAATTCAAGCCAGTTCGCAGGATGTATTGCGAAGGGTCATTCAACATTTTATTATATCGAAAACCGGCATCTGCAGACCATATCCATTTTTCTGAAAGCTTTGTTTGGGAGTAATATTGTGTCCACTGTTGGCTGATCTTTTTAATGTTCTTGTTTTGCGCATTCGTGATCGTTGGCAGGCCAATAGCAAGAACGTAAATCAGGGTACTCAAAGATTTCATGAACAAAATTTTTCCTTTTATTCCCCGCGATTAAGCAATGGCGATGCGTAGAATTTTTCCTTGAAATTATTTTTTAATTTCATTGAAGTGCGAAGTATGCCAAGGTTGTTGTAAAGCTGGTGAACATTATCAATTTGTTTGTATTGGTTCATTCCAAAATAATAGCCTCCAAATAAAAGCCTTGTGTTCACAATCAAAATATTTTTCAGACATCTTAAACAAATATATCGGTAGTCGTTTTTAAGACTGTTGATATTCGCTTTGTTCACCCGGTAAACATGCATCACCCCAAAGGAAATCCCAAAGTTAAAAAAGAGATTTTTATAATATTTTAAAGTTGTCCTGCTAGCAGAGATAAAGTGCATAAATTTTAATTCACTGGAATAAAATATTCTATAGCCCGCTTTCCCAAGGGCCAGGCACAGTTCATAATCGCCGCTGCTGCTAAGAGTATTCCCGACCCTGTCCGATAGCTGAAACTGAAACTTAAATTTTTGTTCTAAAACATCGAAGGCTTCCCTATTGACAATCATTGCTGCTCCATAAACTACCGGCTTAAAGGTATCTGTGATATCTCCTTCGACTTTACTTTGTTTGCCAACAGCAAGAGCATGATATTGATTGACCCAAAAGAATGGAGGTTCTTCGCCTTCAAATACAGGATATCCATATCCTCCTACCACACCAATTTCAGAAGATGTGTCCAGAATTTTAAAAGCAAGGCTGAGGTAATTTTCGTCAAGCCAGTTGTCATCATCACAAAACAATACGTACTGGAAGCGGGCTGCAGCGATTCCCTTTTTTCTTGCATGTGACAATCCTGGTGTTTCTTCTTTCAGTACCCTGAAATCCGGTTTGTCTCCCGAAATCGCTTCCCATGTCTGCAAACTGAAATCAGCCGTAGCGTCTGTGGAAGCATTGTCCACGACAATTACTTCCCATTCAGACAGCGGAATATTTTTTTGATTGGCGAGGTGGGTTAGAGTAGGTTTAATTCTTTTGACACTGTTGAAGCAGCATACAATAATTGATATTCCTTTTGTCATATAAATTTCCCGGCGATAAAATATTGCGAATTAGTTTCGGTTCATCAAGGTAGATAAAAATATTATTACCGGCTATCCCCGTTTTGGATTTGAAACTGAGATGTTGAAAAAGCAGATGGAACGATGGTAACAAATATGACCAAAAGGGATGTTATCATTAAAAAAAATCATCTTCAATTCAAAATATCAGCATCAATTTTTTTGTCTCGCATTCTGCAAACCCATTGTTGAAATGTGATTCCCAGGTTGGTAAGTCATATCTTTCAAAAACACTTTTTCTGCTTCTTTATATTTCTTCTGTTTTAACAGCGCATTGCCGAGATAGTGTCGTGCAGGTACAAGCCAATCACGCGGTTCCTGGTACACCAAAGAATCTTCTGCAACCACTCCCATGCGGTAATCATTTATAGCCTCATCAATATGATTCTCTGCTTCTGCAATGGTTCCCATCAATATATATTTTGCGATTGTGCCTTGTCCGAGTGCTGAGTTAAAGGGCGCCATTACGATTGCCATTTCCGGTTGCTCTAATATTGATTGCATCTCTGATAATGCAGACTTTGCTTTGTCCACTTCATTTGTATTTGCGTATGCCATTCCCTTTGCAAATTCATGGAGAAAAAAAGCGAAAGCGTGGTCATGATTCACTTCCGGTCTCGCAAGTATTTCATCCCATTTTTGAAAAGTGATTTGAGTAAGTTCTGGCGTCATATACACATACTGAACATAACCTCCCAGTGGAGCCTCTGTTGCCAGGTAAGAAGTGTCAATACTATTTTGACAATCAGTTGCGTCCTTTATCGCTTGTGAATAATCTGCAGTATTCATAGAACAGGCAGCCTGCATATGCTTGTTGTGATACTCATACAAAAACACGTTTTCTTGCACCTGCGGGAAAATTTCCTTATAGCGGTTAAAGCTGCGAATGGCAGCAATATTCACTGCCACTCCTTTATCATATTGCCCCGTTCTTATGTAAATATGAGAAGGCATATGAACCACGTGGGCAAGGCCTGGTGCAAGCGTCTCCAATATTTCGGCGCTTTTAATTGCCTTGCCTGGAAATGCCGAAGCTTCCATCGTATGGACATAGTAATGATTTGCTCCTATATGTTGCGGAGCTATTTTCAAAATTTCCTCTAATAAAGAAATGATTTCCGGAGTCCATGGTTTTGCTTTGCCCTCGTGATCCCACAGATCCCATGGATGAAGATTCATTAAAGCATCAGCATATAAAGTTCCGACTTCAACATCTTTAGGATATGTCGCATGGAGTGTTTGCATTTGGGCGGCATACTTTTCATTCAGTAACTGTCTTGTCTGATTTGAGTCATTCGAATAGTGAGCGTGCATTGCAACAATCAATCCTTGTTCCACGCTTGTCGAATTATTGCTGAACCGGTCTGCATGTTGAACTGCAGTCAATGCCTCGGGCGAGGCTACATAACCCAGGTCATTGATATTGGGTCCATAGGCAAGTGCTTCACCCCAATAAAGCATGGAGCAAGTTGAATCAAAGGTCTGTGCCTTCTTAAACGATGGCAAAGCCTCTATAATATGAAAGCCATAGTAGAGGTTGATGCCCTGGTTAAAATAGAATTGAGCGCTATCGCTAAGTGTGCTGATCTTCCAGTTGTGTGATCCTGTGCCGGGCAGTGGTGTCATTTGCTGAATTTCCTCATCAGTGATACGATAAGAAGCCCAGTTAACCGCACAACTTATAGTGGTAAGCTGTTTTTTTTGAAGTACCTGTTTTAAAGCATCCTGGTCAATCCTGTCAACAGGGTGACGTTGGTTTTTTTGCGACATCATTAATAGCATAAAAAATGCTACGAATGAAAATGAAAACAGTTTCATGATTTCGATTTTAGTAAAAATAAATTTGGCCTGATTCAGGAAGGGAAGCGCCGAAGTTTTTCATGGAGGTGTTGTCGCAGGCCTATATTCCCGTATGCACAATCGCTTTTAAAATTAAAAACTTTTTCGTTTTCCAGCTTGTTTTTTTGTC